>JAQSXQ010000177.1 GCA_029256565.1 Mycobacterium sp. | reverse complement strand
CCGGTCGGGCACCGTGACGTTGCCGCTCACGGTGTCGACGTTGTCGGTGACGTCGAGCAGACCGCCGATGAACAGGCGGTAGCACGCCACGCCCTCGGCACGCTGCGCGTCGCGGTCGGCGGCGGGGTCACCCGTCGGCGCCGGCGGGTTCTTCAGCACGAAGCCGCCCTTGGCGCCCACGGGCACGATCACCGCGTTCTTGACCGCTTGGGCCTTGACGAGCCCGAGGACCTCGGTGCGGAAGTCCTCCTTGCGGTCCGACCACCGCAGGCCGCCGCGCGCGACGTTGCCGAACCGCAGGTGCACGCCCTCCACGCGCGGGGAGTACACGAAGATCTCGTACTTCGGCCGCGGCAGCGGGAGTTCGTCGATCAGGCGCGGATTGAGCTTGATCGACAACACGTTCTGCTCGCGCGCCGAGCCGGCCCTGGTGACGAAGTAGTTGGTGCGCAGCGTCGCCTGGATCATCGAGGCGAACGCCCGCAGCACGCGGTCGGTGTCGAGGCTGACGAGCGCCTCGATGTCGGCCGCGACGACGGCGGCTGCTGCCTGCGCATCGGGGCGGGTGTCGGACTCCGACGGATCGAACAGCGCCTCGAACAGCCGCACCAGCGCGACGGCGGTGTCGGGGTTGCCGTTGACGACGGTCTCGATGTGGCTCTGGCTGTACGGAAAACCCGCCTGCCGCAGGTACTTCGCGTAACTCCGCAGAATCGTCACCTGCTGCCAGGTGAGCCCTGCCCGCAACACCAGCTCGTTGAACCGGTCGATCTCGACCCGGCCCTGCCAGATGGCGGTGACGGCGTCGGCGAACCGGGTCGCGGTGGCGGCACGTTCCTCGGCGTCGTCGGGATCCGGTATCGACGGGTGCACCGCGATCTTGAACTGATAGATCCACACCGGCAGACCGTCGTTGCGGGTGACGGTGAACGGCCGCTCCTCGAGCACGACCACGCCCATCGACTGCAGCATCGGCAGCAGCTCGCTCAGCGATGCGGACCGCCCGCCGAGATACCAGGTCAGTTGCGCGGCATGGTCTTCGGCGCCGTCGGCGAACACCAACTTGACCGAGTCGTCGGACAGGTGCTCGATGATCTCGATGTCGGCGATGGCGTCGTCCGGGCTGAACGCCTGCTTGTAGACCTCCGGGAACGCCGCGGCGTAGTGCTCGGCGTCGGTCTGGCTGATGGCGCCGTCGCGCACCGCTCCCATCAGACGGTCACCCCACGTGCGCGCGGCCTCGGTCAGCAGGCTTTGCACCCGCGTCTCGTTCTCCAGCGACGTGTCGACGTCGGTCCGCACCGAGCCGTCCGGCAGCTTGACCGTGAAGTGCACGACGGCCCAAGGGGATTCGCTGACGCGCGCGGTGTACTCGATGCTCAGGCCACCGAACTCGCGGACCAGGATGTCCTGCATCTCCAACCGCACGGCGGTGGTGTAGCGGTCACGCGGCAGGTACACCAGGCACGAGACGAAGTGCGCCAGCTTGTCGGCCCGCAGGAACAGCAGGGCCCGTCGCCGTGAACCGAGGTCCACCACGGCCTTGGCCCGCTCCAGCAGATCACGCGCGGTGAGCGAGAAGAGTTCCGGCCGCGGGATGGTCTGGATGATGTCGAGGACCAACTGGCCAGGATGGCTGGGGTCGCCGTGCGCGAGCGCCAGCGCCTCGTTGACGCGGCGCGAGATCAGCGGGATCTCCAGCACGTTGGCATTCGCCGCGGCGACCGTGAACAGACCAACGAACCGGTGCTCGATGGTCGTGCCGCCGGGCAGGTTCTCCCGGACCACCACGATGTACGGGTACGCGCCGTAGCGCAGGTAGCTCGGCATGGTGGCCTGGGCGAGCACCAGCAGGTCGTCGTCGCCGGTGAGCTGCGGCAGCACGTCGGTGCGCAGCCGCAGCACGCCGAGCCGGCTGGCGGGCTCCACCGAGGCCTCGCCGTTGCGCACCGCACAGCGCTGGTAACCGAGCATCACGAAGTGTCCGGCCGCCAGCCAGCGCAGCAGCGCCGCCACGTCGCGGCGGTCGTAACTCGGGAAGTTGCCTGCCACGTCGGAGTCGAGCGCGTTGGCGAGCCCGACCAGCATGGCGTTCAGCGCGCCGGTGTCGACGGCGACCTGCCGGGCGTCGGCGAGCACGTTGGGCAGCAGCTCGGCCGCCTCCGTCACGGCCTTCGCGTCGGCGGACGGCGACAGTTCGACGTGGATCCACGATTCGTCGATGCCGTCCCTGGCTGCCTGCGGGTCGGCGGCGGGCTGCATGTCGAGCAGCTCGCCGTTGGCGCTGCGGCGCACCCGGAACACCGGGTTCATGATCGCCACGTAGGCGACGCCGAGGCGGTGCAGCAGCACGGTGACCGAGTCCATCGACATCGCACTGGCGTCGGTGACGATCTGTATCGCGGGGCCGCAACCGGATTCGTCACCCGAGGCGTACACCGCGACCTTGGTCTCGCCCATCGATCGCTTGCGGCCCACCTTGCCGTGGGCCGCGAGCAGCGCAGGCGTGACGATGCCGCCTGCGATGGAACGGGCGATCGGCGCGGTGACGGTGGAGTCCGCGGCGGGTGCGTCGCCGTGCGGCCCCCGGTGGGTCTGCAGGTACGCCCTGGCGAGCGTGGCGTTGGGGTCCTGGCTGCGAATCTTCGTCGTCTCAGCCGAGCCGTCGGCGCCTCTGCTGCCTCCCGGAATCACCGTCATGCCGATCTACTCCCGCCTGCGCGCCGTCCGTCGTTGGCCTGCTCCGCCGGCCCCACGGGGACGGCGAAGCGATGGCACGCAGCAGCGACACTAGTAGCCCCCGTGGCCCCCGCGCGCCTACCCGGCGAGATCAGTCGCGGGTCAACCGGCGATGCGTCACGCGGTGCGGACGTGCCGCATCGGCGCCGAGTCGTTCGACCTTGTTCTCCTCGTAGGCACCGAAGTTGCCCTCGAACCAGAACCACTTCGCCTCGTTGTCGTCGTCGCCCTCCCAGGCGAGGATGTGCGTGCAGGTGCGATCCAGGAACCAGCGATCGTGCGAGATCACCACGGCGCAGCCGGGGAACGTCTCCAGCGCGTTCTCCAGCGAGGACAGCGTCTCCACGTCCAGGTCGTTGGTCGGCTCGTCGAGCAGGATCAGGTTGCCGCCCTCCTTGAGCGTCAACGCCAGGTTCAGGCGGTTGCGCTCACCACCGGAGAGCACCCCCGCCGGCTTCTGCTGATCGGGTCCCTTGAAGCCGAATGCCGAGACGTAGGCGCGCGACGGGATCTCGTTCTGGCCGACCTCGATGTAGTCCAGACCGTCGGACACGACCTGCCACACGTTCTTCTTCGGGTCGATGCCGCCACGGTTCTGATCGACGTAGCTGAGCTTGACGGTCTCGCCGACCTTCACCTCACCGCTGTCGGGCGCTTCCAGGCCGACGATCGTCTTGAACAGCGTGGTCTTGCCGACGCCGTTGGGGCCGATCACGCCGACGATGCCGTTGCGGGGCAGCGTGAACGAGAGGTCCTTGATCAGCGTGCGACCCGCGAAGCCCTTGTCGAGGTGGCTCACCTCGACCACGACGCTGCCCAGGCGTGGGCCGGTCGGGATCTGAATCTCCTCGAAGTCGAGCTTGCGTGTCTTCTCCGCCTCGGCGACCATCTCGTCGTAGCGGCTCAGGCGCGCCTTGTTCTTGGCCTGCCGTGCCTTGGCACCCGAACGCACCCAGGCGAGTTCCTCGGTCAGGCGCTTGTGCAGCTTGGCGTCCTTGCGCCCCTGCACGGCGATGCGCTCGGCCTTCTTCTCCAGGTACGTCGAGTAGTTGCCCTCGTAGGGGTACGCCCGACCACGGTCGAGTTCGAGGATCCACTCGGCGACGTTGTCCAGGAAGTACCGGTCGTGGGTGACGGCGAGGATGGCGCCCTTGTAGTCGGCGAGGTGCTGCTCGAGCCACATCACGCTCTCGGCGTCGAGGTGGTTGGTGGGCTCGTCGAGCAGCAGCAGGTCCGGCTTCGACAGCAGCAGGCGGCAGAGCGCGACGCGGCGTCGCTCACCACCGGAGAGGTGGTTGACCGGCTCGTCGGGCGGCGGGCAGCGCAGGGCGTCCATCGCCTGCTCGAGCTGGCTGTCGATGTCCCAGGCGTCGGCGGCGTCGAGTTCCTCCTGGAGCCGGCCCATCTCCTCCATGAGTTCGTCGGTGTAGTCGGTCGCCATCAGCTCGGCGACCTCGTTGTACCGGTTGAGCTTGCCCTTGATCGCCACACCGGCTTCGACGTTCTCGCGGACGGTCTTGTCCTCGTCGAGCTGGGGCTCCTGCATCAGGATCCCGACCGTCGCGCCCGGCTGCAGGTAGGCGTCGCCGTTGTTGGCCTGGTCGAGACCGGCCATGATCCGCAAGACGCTCGACTTGCCGGCACCGTTTGGCCCGACGACGCCGATCTTCGCGCCGGGAAGGAAGTTCAGCGTGACGTCGTCGAGGATGACCTTGTCGCCGTGCGCCTTGCGGACCTTCCGCATCGTGTAGATGAATTCGGCCATGCCGTTGCGTTGCCTTTCGTCTCCCCGGGTAATGCTCGGAGACCATCCTAGGCGTCACCGCGTCGGCCGAGCCGACGGAGGCTGTCGGGCCGCTACGCCGTGAGCGTCAGCCCCGCGTCCGGCGCCGACCCGTCCGACAAGCCGTCGGAACCGTCGTCGTCGACGTCACCGGGTTCGACGTGGCCGGTCGCGGCGGGTTCCGTGCCCGCATCGCCACCGTCCCCGCTGCCCGGGCCGACGCCGACCAGTCGCCGCGTCGAGGTGATGCGGGCGACGCTGCGCGCGAGGTCCGGCCCGACGGAGATGGCGCGGATCTCGTTGGTCGAGCGCTTGTTGCCCTCCTTGTCGTCGTACTCATTGGTGTAGAGGTGGCCGACGACCACGACCGGGTCGCCCTTGACGAGCGATCCGCCCGCGCCCAGGGCCAGCGCACCCCAGCAGCTGACCGTCACGTACAGCGTGTCCCCGGCCTGCCAGCTGCCGTCGGCCGCCTTGCGGCGCGAGTTGCTCGCCACCCGGAGGCGGGTGAGGTCCTGCTCGCCGACGCGGCGCCGCACGGGCTCGCTGACGATGTTCCCGACGAGGGCGATGGGTGTCTCGAACATTGGTGTTCCTCTCGTATCGCTACTGGCGATGTCCACGGTGGACACCTCCATTCACGGTGCGAGGGGTGACGAGGACGCGGCGGAACCGAGCCGACGGCGCCGCGCTGTGGATGAAACCCGGACTGGGGATGGATGGGCGAGGCCGGACCTCGCTAGCGCGACTCGGACTCGCGCTTGGCCATCTGAGCGAGCATCGCGTTGTATGCCGCGAGGTCGGCGTCGTCGTCGCGGTCCGCCGCGCCACCTCGCCCGCCGACCACGCGATCGCGCCGCCGAGCTTCTGGTCGTCGACGAGGTCGGTGTGCCACGGCAGGCCGAGCGACTCGTAGAAGTCGCCTGCCAGCAGCGACTTGGTGCCCATCAGCACGACCCCGAAGAAGGCGTGCAGCGGCAGCGACGCGAACACGATGCCGAGCTTGGCCAGCGGCGGGATCGGGCGTGGGGTCGGGTCGACGCCGATCACGACCCAGTAGAACAGGTCGCCGCTGAGCAGGACGTGCACGTTCATCGCCACGTGCGCGGCGTGACTGTCCGCGGCGGCGTCGAACAGGCCACCGAAGTACAGACCGTAGAAGCCGGCCACGAAGAGAACGAGCGCCACGATCGGGTGCGTCAGGAACTTCGACACCTTGCTGTGCAGCGCGGCGAGCAGCCACTCCCGCATGCCAGGCGGATCACCGCGGCCTGCCGCGGGCAGCGCCCGCAGCGCGAGCGTCAC
>JAQSXQ010000176.1 GCA_029256565.1 Mycobacterium sp. | reverse complement strand
AAGCAGATTCGCGGCGGGCACCCGGACGCCGTCGAACTTCAGCTCGGCGGTGTGCGATGCGCGGCAGCCCAGCTTGTCGAGCTTGCGGACCAGCTGCAGCCCTGGTGTGCCGCCGGGCACGACGAACAGCGCCTGCCCGCGGTGGCCGAGTTCCTGGTCGACGACGGCGTTGACGACGTGCACGTCGGCGATGCCGCCGTTGCCGATCCACATCTTGTGCCCGTCGATGATCCAGTCGTCACCGTCACGACGGGCAGTGGTTCGCAGATTGCGGACGTCGCTGCCGCCCTCGGGCTCGGAGATGGCCAGCGCTGCGAGCTTGAGGTCGCCCGGCGAGCCGAAGCACTGCGGCGCCCACTCCAGCATCTGCTCCGGTGTCGCCGCCTGGCCGATGGCCGACAGCGCGAGGGCGGGCATCACGATCGCGAGGCCGATCCCGGCGCAGCCCCAGAACAGTTCCTCCATGAACATCGGCAGCGACAGCCCGGTCGGGTCGCCGATCAGGTCGCGGTAGAAGAGGGGGCTGTAGAACCCCTGCTGGGCTGCTTCCTCGAGGACCGGCCACGGGAAGTCCTGGCGTTTGTCGTAGTCCTGCGCGACGGGGCGGATCACGTGCTCGGCGAAGTCGTGCGCACGCCGGGCGAGGTCGTGCTGAGCGACCGTCGGCGTGAGGTCGAAGCTCATGGCGGCTCCCGGGGTGAGTGGACGTGTGTTCACTCAGTACCCACTCATCCGGCGTCGGAATCACCCGAAATCGGCCTAGCCTGGAGCGATGAGGCTCGCAGGGATGCGGCTGCGGCAACGCGACGGCGTCAGCTGCGGACCCGCGGTCGCCGTCGTGGCCCGAGCGCTGCTCGAGCCGTCCCATCGGTTGGCAGGCGCGGGCCCGGCGGATCTCGCCTGGTTCGCGGCGGAACAGGCCCGCGTGCACGGCCGCGTCAACATCCTCTGGCCGCGCGCGCTCGGCACGACGCCGATGGCGATGGCCGCGGCGATCGGCGCGGGGTACCGCTGGCGGCTCTGGCGCGGGCTCTGGCGGCGCCGGGATTCGCTGGACGACGTGCTGGCCGCCGTACGCAGCGGTCGGCCGGTGCCGATGCTGGTCGGACGGGCGATTCCGCGGCACTGGGTGCTGATCGTCGACGTGGATCGGGACGAGTTCGGGTGTTACGAGCCGTCCTCGGGCGACGTGCGGCGGGTGACCGCGGCCGACGTCCGTTCCGCCCGGCTCACCGGTGTCGGATACCCGCGGGCCTTCGCCTTCGTGCTGCCGCCTCGAGGCTTGCTCAAGGGTTAGCGGATGACCGTCGTTCGAACATATGATCGAACGGTGGGGCAGATGCAATCGATCGGGCACAACGGGCAGCCCACGCCGCCGGCCTTCCGTCACGTCGATCCGCCGATCGAGGTCCTGGTCGACCTGGGGGCGGTGTTCCCGCGCGAACCGCACCGGGCCGGCGGCTATCACCCGGCGGGTCTGCAGATGCACGCGATCGTCGACGGCGTGCTGTCGTGCTGGGGGATGTGCGAGCAGGGGCACTGGTGGGGCTGGGTCCGGTACGACGTGGCGTACGGCCCCAATCGCCGGTCGGTCGCGCACTGGGTGCCGGCCTGGACGCTGAAGCGCAAGTAGGCCGACTCAGTAGGTTGGACGCATGGCCCGCAAGTACGCGACGGCGGACACCGTCGCCCGCACCGAGATGCTCGACTTCGTCCGGCCACGCCACCGCATGGTCCTGACCACGTACCGCTCCGACGGCTCGCTGCAGTCCTCGCCCGTCACCGGTGGCGTCGACGCGCAGGGCCGCATCGTGATCGCCAGCTACCCGCAGCGCGCCAAGGCCGCCAACCTGCGACGCGACCCCAGGGCCAGCGTCACCGTGCTGTCCGACGAGTTCAACGACGCGTACGTGCAGGTGGACGGCGAGGCCGAGGTGATCGACCTGCCGGACGCCGTCGAACCGCTGGTCGAGTACTTTCGCGTGATCTCGGGTGAGCACTCCGACTGGGACGAGTACCGCAAGGCGATGGTCGAGCAGGGCAAGTGCCTGATCCGGGTCACGCCGGTGCGGTGGGGCCCGGTGGCCACCGGCGGATTCCCGCCCGAGTGAGGGTGCGGGTTCCCGGTGAAGCGGACCGGAATGGCCGCGTTGCGGCGGCTAGCCCGTCAAACTATAGTCTGGACACATGTCCAGAGCCTTTAAGTCGACTCTGGTCGCGGTGAACTGACCATGCGGATCGCCCTGCTCTCCTATCGGAGCAAGACGCATTGTGGCGGCCAGGGCGTGTACGTCCGGCACCTGAGTCGCGGCCTCGTAGAACTCGGTCACGACGTCGAGGTGTTCTCGGGGCCGCCCTATCCCGGCGGTCTCGATCCCCGCGTCCGGCTCACCGAGGTGCCAAGCCTCGACCTCTACCGCGAGCCGGACCCGTTCCGGATCCCGCGGCCCAGCGAGATCCACGACCGCATCGACCTGCTGGAACTGCTCAGCACGTGGACGGCCGCGTTCCCCGAGCCCAAGACGTTCTGCCTGCGGATGGCACGCATCCTCGCCGAGCGCCGCGACGACTTCGACGTCGTGCACGACAACCAGAGCCTCGGCACCGCACTGCTCGACATCGCCGACTCCGGCATGCCGGTGGTCGCCACCGTGCACCACCCGATCACGCGTGACCGGGTGCTCGACGTCGCGGCCGCGAAGTGGTGGCGCAAGCCGTTGGTGCGGCGCTGGTACGGCTTCGCGGAGATGCAGAAGACCGTCGCCCGCCGCATCCCGGAGTTGTTGACGGTGTCGTCGACGTCGGCCGCCGACATCGCCGAGGACTTCGGCGTCTCGCCGAGCCAGCTGCACGTGGTGCCGCTCGGCGTCGACACCGAGCTGTTCACGCCCGCCCCGAACCGGGTGCGCAACCGGATCATCGCGATCGCCAGTGCCGACGTGCCGCTCAAGGGCGTGAGTCACCTGCTGCACGCGGTGTCCCGGCTGCGCGTGGAACGCGACGTCGACGTCCAGCTGGTGGCCAAGCTCGAGCCGAACGGCCCGACCGAGAAGCTCATCGCCGAACTCGGCATCTCCGACATCGTCACGGTGTCCAGCGGCGTGACCGACGCCGAGTTGGCGGCACTGCTGTCGTCGGCCGAGGTGGCCTGCATCCCGTCGCTGTACGAGGGCTTCTCGCTGCCCGCCGTCGAGGCGATGGCCAGTGGCACGCCGATCGTCGCGAGCCGGGCCGGCGCACTGCCCGAGGTGGTGGGCGCGAACGACGAATGTGCGCGCCTGGTCAACCCCGGCGACGTGGACGACCTGACCAAGACCCTCGGCGAACTGCTCGACTCGCCGCTGGACCTGCACCGCTTGGGCGCCGCGGGTCGGCGCAGGGCGCTGGACGTGTTCAGTTGGGAGTCCGTCGCCGCGCAGACCGTTGCGGTGTACGAGCGGGCAATCGAGAAGGCAGACAAGAAGAAGGCAGGCGCATGCTGACCGTCGACTTCGACCGGCTTGGCGTCGGCGCGGGCTCCACCGTCATCGACGTCGGGTGCGGCGCGGGACGTCACTCGTTCGAGGCGTTCCGCCGCGGCGCGAACGTCGTCGCGTTCGACCAGAGCGCGTCGGACCTCAACGACGTCGACGCGATCCTGCAGGCGATGGCCGAGCAGGGCGAAGCACCCGCGTCGGCCAAGGCCGAGGCCGTCAAGGGTGACGCGCTGGACCTGCCGTTCGACGACGGCTCATTCGACTTCGTGATCGCATCGGAGATCCTCGAGCACGTCCCGGCCGACGAGCGTGCGATCGACGAGTTGGTCCGGGTGCTCAAGCCCGGCGGCCGGCTCGTCGTCACCGTGCCGCGGTGGCTGCCGGAGAAGGTCTGCTGGATGCTGTCCGACGAGTACCACGCCAACGAGGGCGGGCACATCCGGATCTACCGCGCCGACGAGCTGCACGCCAAGATCGCTGCGCGCGGAATGGAATTCGATCACCGCCATCACGCGCATGCGCTGCACGCGCCGTTCTGGTGGCTCAAGTGCGCCGTGGGCGTCGACAAGCCCGACCACCCGGCCGTCACGGCGTATCACAAGTTGTTGGTGTGGGACATGATGTCTCGTCCCTGGCTGACGCGTAACGCGGAGGCGGTGCTGAACCCGCTGATCGGCAAGAGCGTCGCGCTGTACTTCCGGAAGCCTGCGGCCGACGGGGATGTGACGGCCTAGTGCGTCAACACGAGATTCCCGGGGTGCCAGGCGTTCTCACGCCTGAGCAGTGCCTGCAGACGGCGGAGTCCATCGCGGCAACCCAGGAATCCTCGGGTGCGCTGCCGTGGTTCGTCGGCGGGCACACCGACCCGTGGGATCACGTCGAGAACGCGATGGCGCTGAGCGTCGCGGGGCTGTGGGAGCCTGCGCGCGCGGCGTACGACTGGTGCCGCGACACGCAACGGGCCGACGGCTCGTGGCCCATTCAATTCCGCAACGGCGTGATCGAAGACGCCAACAGCGACAGCAACTTCTGCGCCTACGTCGCGACCGGGGTGTGGCACCACGTGCTGATCACCGAGGACCGCGAATTCGCCGAGGCGATGTGGCCGGTGGTCAGCAAGGCCATCGACTTCGTGCTGACGCTGCAGCTCGCAGGCGGCGAGATCTCCTGGGGCGCCAGCCCGGCGGGCATCCTGCAGGAAGCACTGCTGACCGGCAGCTCGAGCATCTACCACGCGATCCGCTGCGCGCTGGCGCTGGCGAACTACCTCGACCAGCCGCAGCCGGAGTGGGAGGTGGCGGTCGGGCAGCTCGGCCACGCGATTGCCGCACACCCAGAGTCGTTCCTGGTCAAGGACTCTCACTCGATGGAGTGGTACTACCCGGTGCTGGGCGGGGCGATCCGCGGCGACGCGGCACGTGCCCGCATCGACGCCCGCTGGGACGAGTTCGTGGTTCCGGGCCTCGGCATCCGCTGCATCGACCACCGGCCCTGGGTGACCGGCGCGGAGACCTGCGAACTGGTGATGGCGCTCGACGCGATGGGCGACACTGCCCGCGCCCACGAGCAATTCGCCGCCATGCACCACCTGCGCGAGACCGATGGCTCGTACTGGACGGGTCTGGTGTTCGCCGACGGCAAGCGCTGGCCGGTCGAGCGCACCACGTGGACCGGCGCAGCGATGATCCTGGCCGCCGATGCGCTCTCGTCGACCACGGCGGGCAGCGGCATCTTCCGCGGCGACGACCTGCCGCGCGGCCTAGAGGGCGACTTCGACTGCGCGTGCGCGGAGACCCGCCGCTAGCTCTGGCTTGTCTGCGCCGAGTGTCGGCTCAGGCCACGCTTCGTCGCGCCGTAGAACGTGGCGGTAATCGATGTTCGCGGGGAGGGCGAGGCGCAATCAGGCGGGTGGGGACACCCGCTCGAGCACGCGCAT
>JAQSXQ010000175.1 GCA_029256565.1 Mycobacterium sp. | reverse complement strand
GCCGAGCTTGTTGATGACCTCGACCATGTGCACCGGGATGCGGATGGTGCGGGCCTGGTCGGCCATGGCGCGGGTGATGGCCTGGCGGATCCACCACGTGGCGTACGTGGAGAACTTGTAGCCCTTGGTGTAGTCGAACTTCTCGACCGCGCGGATCAGGCCGAGGTTGCCCTCCTGGATGAGGTCCAGGAACGCCATGCCGCGACCGGTGTAGCGCTTGGCCAGTGAGACGACGAGGCGCAGGTTGGCCTCGAGCAGGTGGTTCTTCGCCCGGTCGCCGTCGCGCTGAATCCATTGGTAGTCACGGCGCACCTGCGTCGTGATCTTCTCGCCCTTCTCGGCGAACTCCGCGAACTTCTGCGTCGCGTAGAGGCCGGCCTCGATGCGCTTGGCCAGCTCGACCTCTTCCTCGGCGTTCAGCAGGGCGACCTTGCCGATCTGCTTCAGGTACGCGCGGACCGAGTCGGCGGAGGCGGTGAGTTCGGCGTCCTTGCGGGCCTGGCGCAGCGCCTCGGATTCCTCTTCGTCCCAGACGAAGTCACCGGAGGCCTTGTCCTTCTCGGACGGCTCGGTGATGTCCTCGTCGGCCTCCTCGGCATCGGCCTTCGCCGGCTCGGCGACCTTGGCCACCGGCTTGTCGGCAGGCGCCGCCTCGGCGTCGTCACCGTCGAGGTCGTCGAGTTCCAGATCGGCTTCCTCGACCTCGATGTCGGCCGGTTCGCCTTCGAGTACGTCGGCACCGTCGAGTTCGGTCGAATCGACGTCGTCCTCGGCACCCTTCTTCGCTGCGTCGGTCTTGGCGCGCGGTGCGCGGCCTGCGGCCTTCTTCGCGGCGGCCGGGGAATCGGCCTTGGCGCGGACCGACTTCGTGGCCTTCTTCGCGGGAGCCTTGGCAGCTGCCTTCTTGGCGGGCGCCTTCGTGGCCGCGCGCTTCGCAGGCTCTTCGGTGTCGTGCTCTACCTTCGTCGCTGCCACGGGCACCCCTTCGGTCTTGCGGTCGGTGGCGTGGGCGTGCGCCACCGAAAAATTAGTCGGCTGTCGAATGCTGGCGTGATATCAGTTCGGATACGCGCCGCTAGCTTTGTGCGGCCGCCGAAGACCATTGTAACGACAGAGTGGGCAACCGCCCGCCTCGCTGGCGATTTATCGATCCTGGCGAGCCCCCGGGCGGGTGCCGTTCGAGCCACTTCATAGCCAGGATTCGGCCGTCGCGCACGAGAACCTCGTCCGGTGAAGTGCGTGGACGTCGGCCAAGTGCGTATATCGTGGTCGAGAACCGATCACGCCCGCCGAAGCGGTGAATGCCGTCTTCTTTGCTGTCTGGGATGATCGGAGACGTGCCGGGGGGAACCGTCATACGTACCGAGGATTCGCACGCAGTGGACGCTCTGCTGGCGGCCGCGTCCGTGGGTCCGTGCGCGTTGGTCATCGGCGGCGAACCCGGTATCGGCAAGACCACGCTGTGGACCGAGGCGGTGGAGCTGGCCCGCGCGAAGGGCTATCGCGTGTTGTCGGCGCGCTCGGGTGAGGCCGAATCGGTGCTCGCCTACGCCGCGGTCGCCGATCTGCTCGCCGACGTCGAGGACCGGGTGCTCGATCAACTGCCGGAGTTGCAGCGCCTGGCCGTCGACCGCGTGCTGTTGCGGGCCGACGGCGACGGACCGCCCACCGACCAGCGCGTCACCGCCGCGGCCCTGGTGTCGATCGTGTGGACCCTGGTGGCGTCCAGTCCCGTCCTCGTGGCCATCGACGACGCGCAGTGGTTGGACTCGTCGAGCCAGTCGGTGCTCGACCTGGCGATGCGGCGGATGACCTGGCGGGTCGGTGTCGTGGTCACCGAGCGCACGCCGTCGGACGACGTGGTGGCCGCCCCCTGGTTGACGATGAGCGTGCCCGAGGCCGTGCGCCGCATCCGCGTGCGTCCGATGTCGCCCGCGGCACTGCAGACCATGATCCAGGCCAGGTTCGGCCGTACGCCCGCGCGGTCGACGCTGCTCCGCATCTTCGAGGCATCGCGCGGGAATCCCTTCTTCGCGCTGGAGCTGGCGCGGACGGTCGACGGGCAGTCGATCGGCGGCGAGCCCGTGTTGCCCGGCACGCTCGCCGGTCTGATGCAGTTGCGCACCGGGCACTTCGGCGAAGCCGTCCGCGACATGCTGCTGGCTGCGGCGTGCGTCGCCGATCCCACGGTGGGACTACTGGCCGACGCGACCGGATCGACCGCGCAGCGCGTTCTGGAGCTGCTCGCCGAACCCGGCCGCGAGGGCATCGTCGTCGTCGACGACGACCGGGTGAGGTTCACCCATCCGTTGCTGGCCCGCGGCATCTACACCCAGGCGGGGCCGGCACGGCGTCGCCGCATGCACCGCGCGCTCGCCGCCGTGGAGTCGCAGCCCGAACTGAGGGCGCGGCACATGGCGCTCGGTGCGGCCAGCGCCGACTCCGAGACCCTTCATGCGCTCGACACTGCGGCGGACTCCGCGAGTGCCCGCGGTGCGGTCGCGGCGGCAGCCGAACTGATGGAGCTGGCGATCGGGCTGGGCGGCGACACGTTCACCCGGCGGCTGCGGGCCGCGACGTACGCACTGCAGTCAGGCGACGCGCATCGCTCCCGCGCGCTGCTGGAGCCCGTCGCCGCGGCGATGCCACCCGGCGCGCAACGGGCCTCGGCCCGCCTCGTGCTGGCCGACACCTGGCTGCACGACAACAGCTTCGTCGAGGCGGTTGATCTGCTGACCTCAGCGGAGGCCGACGCCGCGGCGGCACCCGAACTCCTGGTCCGGACGTACCTGCGCTCGACGCTGGTCCACACGATGACGGGCCGCTTCGCCGAGGGGTTGCGCTACGCCGAGCTGGCGGTCGCCGAAGCGGAGCGCCTCGCCGTGCCCGCCCTGCTCAGCCAGGCCTTGACGGCGCGGGTCTCGGTGGCGACGGGCGTAGGCCTCGGCCGCGATGAAGCGGCGCTGCAGCGGGCCCTGGAGTTGGAAGACGCGTCGGCCGACGTGCCGGTCGCGTTCCGGGCGCGCGCAGCCGACGCGGTGACCCTGTCGTGGCTGGGACGGCTGGAGGAAGCCCGCACGAAGCTGCTCGCCGTCCGCCGCCAGTGCATCGAGCGCGGGTCGGACGCCGACCTCGTGCATTTGTCGCGCCACCTCGTCATGACCGACGTCTGGCTCGCCCGGTACGGCGCGGCCGAGGTGGTCGCCGACGACATGGTGCGGCGCGCCGAGCAGTTGGGCAGCGACCACGCGATCGCCCAGGGGCACGCACAACGGGCCGTGGTGTGGGCGTATCAGGGCCGAGAAGGCCCCGCCCGCAACGAGTCCGACGCCGCGATCGAGGCGGCGAAGCGGTGCGGGGTGCCGTCGCTGGGGAGAGGCCCCCGGTTCACGCTCGGCTTCCTGGAGGTCTCCCGGGGCGCCTACGACGAGGCCCTGGCCGTGCTGGAACCGCTACTGGCCGCGTTCACGCCGGGGCAGGGGACCGAGATCGTGTCGTCGTGGCATCTGCCCGACGCCGTCGAGGCGATGGTCAACCTCGGCCGGCTCGAGGACGCCGAACCGTTCGTCGTGGCGCTCGAGCGCAACGGCGCCGAGTTCGACCGGCTCTGGATGCTGGCGGTCGGCGCGCGATGCCGGGCGATGCTGCAGGCGGCGCGCGGGGATCTCGAGGCGGCCGAGGTGTCGGTCGCGCGGGCCATGGCGGCGCACGACCGCCTGCCCATGCCCTTCGAGCGGGCTCGCACGGCGCTGTTCGCCGGGCAGCTGGCACGCCGGCGACGCCGCAAGCAGGTGGCGTCGCAGACCCTGACCTCGGCGATGCGGGCGTTCCACGCGCTCGGGACGCCACTGTGGGAGGAGCGGGCCCGCGCCGAACTGGCGAGGGTCACCGTGACCAGGGGTCGTGCGTCGAGTCTCACGCCGTCGGAGGCCAGCGTGGCGCGGCTGGCGGCGGCGGGACGTTCCAACCGGGACATCGCCGCCGCGCTGTTCATCACGCCGAAGACCGTCGAGCACAACCTCACCCGGGTGTACCGCAAGCTCGGCATCCGGGCGCGCGCGGAACTCGCCAGGCACGCCGATGCCTTCGGGGACGACTGACCTCAGCCCAGCGGGATGTCGATCCCGGCTGCGAGCGCGGCGCCCACCTCGGCCGCCATCGCGGCGCCGACGATGCCAGCGGAGTTCTGCAGCGTGGCCGCCACCACCGGGGTCCGGTTCTTGAGCAGTGGGATCCACTTGTCGGCCTTGCGGCTGATGCCGCCGCCCGCGATGAACAGGTCGGGCCAGATCGCGTTCTCGATGACCACGAGGACCCTGGTGACCTCCTGCGTCCAGCGCTCGTAGGTCCACTCCTTGCGGTCCTTGACCGACGAGGCGGCGCGATGCTCGGCCTCCTTGCCGCTGACCTCGAGGTGACCGAATTCGGTGTTGGGCAGCAGCTTTCCGTCGTGGATGACCGCGGAGCCGATGCCGGTGCCGAAGGTCAGCAGGACGATCACGCCGGTGTTGTCGCGGCCGGCGCCGAACTTCTCCTCGGCGAGTCCCGCGGCGTCGGCGTCGTTGAGCACCGTTACCTGCTGCCCGCCGAGTTCGGCCGAGATGACGTCGCGGGCGTTCACGCCGATCCAGCCCTTGTCGACGTTCGCCGCGGTGCGGACGATCCCATTGGTGACGACACCGGGATAGGTCACGCCCAGGGGGCCGGTCCAACCGAATTCGCGGACCACCGCGGCGACGGTCTTGGCCACCGCGTCCGGGGTGGACGGCTGCGGGGTCGCGAGCTTGAAGCGCTCGCCGATCAGCTCGCCGGTGTCGAGGTCGACGATGCCGCCCTTGACGCCGCTGCCCCCGACGTCGACGCCGAATCCGCGGCGTTGCGGCGCGGCGGTCCCGGATTCCGGAACCGGTGTGTCGGTGGCGGTCATGAGCACTCCTCTTCGAGAGGTCGGCGGTGAGACGCGAACCACAACACTAGTGCGTGGGCAATTGGCATGTCGGGCTGCCGCGCAAGCAGATCCGGTTTTGTGCTGCGATGTGTGGGTGACCGACAACGACCTCGACCCGATCGCCCTCCGCACAGTCGCCGAAGACCTCGCCACCGAAGCCGCCGAGTACGTGCGTCGTCGGCGCCTCGAGGTGTTCGGCGAGGATGCCGCCGCGAGCGGGTCGGCGGTGCGATCGAAGTCGACGCCCACCGACCCGGTGACGATCGTCGACACCGAGACCGAGCGGTTGCTGCGCGAGCGGCTGGCCGTGGTGCGGCCGGGGGACGCGGTGGTCGGCGAGGAGGAGGGCGGCTCCGCGATCGGCGAGCCTGGCCGTCCGGTGTGGGTGCTCGACCCGATCGACGGCACGGTCAACTTCCTCTACGGCATCGAGTCCTACGCCGTGTCCGTCGGGGTCCAGATCGACGGCGTGTCGGTGGCGGGCGC
>JAQSXQ010000174.1 GCA_029256565.1 Mycobacterium sp. | reverse complement strand
GAGCAGCGCCATGGGGTCGAAGCCACCGGTCTCGTTCGGCACGCTCTGCAGGTCGAGTTCGAGGACGCAGCCATTGGGCACGCCGTGGTGACGGGCGGTGTCGACCTTGCGCGCGATCGCTCGGATGTCGTCGGTGCCCGGAACGCCGGACAGGAGGCTGAACATGGTTCGAGCCTACCGACGGCCCCGATCAGCCCGGTGTGACGATCGGGCTGCCCACACGAAAGAACCCCCGCCATGGGCGGGGGTTCTTCACGTGTGCGGTGAGTCGAGGCTAGACCTCGGTCGCCGATCCGCCTGCGGCGGTGATCTTGTCGCGGGCGCTGCCACTGAACTTGTGCGCGGTGACGTTCACGTTGACCGACAGCTTGCCGTCGCCCAACACCTTCACCAGCGTGTTCTTGCGGACCGCGCCGGAGGCGACCAGTTCGTCGATGCCGACGGACCTGGTACTCGGTCCGGAAGCGGTTGCGGAAGCCCTTGAGCTTCGGCAGCCGCATGTGGATCGGCATCTGGCCACCCTCGAAGCCCACGGGGACGTTCTTGCGGGCCCCGGTGCCCTTGGTGCCACGGCCGGCGGTCTTGCCCTTCGAGCCCTCACCACGACCCACGCGGGTCTTGGCGGTCTTCGACCCGGGGGCGGGCTTCAGATCGTGCAGCTTGATGGTCATTTCTTCGCGTCCTCCACTGCCTCGACGTCGACGAGGTGGTTCACGACGGCCAGCAGGCCGCGCGTCTGCGCGTTGTCCTCGCGGACGACGGACTGGCGGATCTTCCGCAGCCCGAGGCTCCGCAGGCTTTCGCGCTGCTTCCAGCGAGCACCGACGGTGCCACGCACCTGGGTGATCTTCAGTTCAGCCATGACTATGCGCTTCCTTCACGTGCGGCCGACGCTGCAACCGCGTCCGCCTCGCGGCGGGCCTTGAGCATGCGCGCAGGTGCGACGTCCTCGATGGACAGTCCGCGTCGGGCTGCGACCTCTTCGGGCCGCTGGATCATCTTGAGCGCGGCAACGGTGGCGTGCACCACGTTGATCGCGTTGTCGCTGCCGAGCGACTTGGCCAGGATGTCGTGCACGCCTGCGCACTCCAGCACGGCGCGCACGGCGCCACCGGCGATCACACCGGTACCGGGGCTGGCCGGACGGAGCATCACGACGCCCGCGGCGGCCTCACCCTGCACCGGGTGGACGATCGTCCCGCCGATCAGCGGCACGCGGAAGAAACCCTTGCGAGCTTCCTCGACGCCCTTGGCGATGGCGGCGGGAACTTCCTTGGCCTTGCCGTAGCCGACACCGACCATGCCCTTGCCGTCGCCGACGATGACCAGCGCGGTGAAGCTGAAGCGCCGACCACCCTTGACCACCTTGGACACGCGGTTGATCGCGACGACGCGCTCGAGGTATTGGCTCTTCTCGCCGCCGTCACGTCCACCACGGCCACCGCGGTCGTCACGACGACCACGGTTGTCGCCACGTCCGCCGCCACGGTTGTCCGAAGTATTGCCGGGCCCGCCGGCACCAGTTGCCTGCTCGGCCATCATGCAGTCCTTCCAATAATCTTCGCGAAGCCGTTCATCAGAACTTGAGCCCGCCTTCCCGCGCGGCGTCTGCCAGCGCAGCGATGCGGCCTCCGTAGGAGTACCCACCGCGGTCGAAGACCACGGTGTCGACGCCGGCGGCCTTGGCGCGCTCGGCGATCAGCTGTCCGACGCGAACGCTGTGCGCCTTCTTGTCACCGTCGACCGCACGCACGTCGGCTTCGATGGACGACGCAGCTGCGAGCGTGACGCCCTGCTGGTCGTCGACGAGCTGCACGTGGATGTGCCGCGCCGAGCGGTTGACCACGAGGCGAGGCATCTGTGCGGTGCCTGCGACCTTCTTGCGCAGCCGGGCGTGCCTGCGCAGGCGCGCCACGCGACGCGTCTCGGAGATGTTCTGGCCGACGGGCTTCCGCTTCGCGGTCGCCTGGCTTCCTTGAGTAGCGGGCATTTCTACTTACCTGTCTTTCCGACCTTGCGGCGGATCTGCTCGCCTTGGTAGCGAACGCCCTTGCCCTTGTACGGGTCCGGGCGGCGCAGGCGACGAATGTTCGCCGAGATCTGACCGACCTGCTGCTTGTCGATTCCGGTGATCGAGAACTTGGTGGGCGTCTCCACCGCGAAGGTGATGCCGTCGGGAGCGGTGATCACCACGGGGTGGCTGTACCCGAGCGCGAACTCGAGGCTGTTGCCCTTGAGCGCGACGCGGTAGCCGACACCGAAGATCTCCATCTTCGTGGTGTAGCCCTCGGTCACACCGGTGATGAGGTTGGCCACCAGGGTGCGCGACAGCCCGTGCAGCGAGCGGCTACGCCGCTCGTCGTCGGGACGCGCGACCACGATGGCGCCATCGTCGTTGCGGGTTACGGTGATCGGCTCGGCGACGTCGAGTGCCAAGGTGCCCTTGGGACCCTTCACCGAGACGTTCTGACCGTCGATCGTTACGTCGACCCCGGATGGAACCAGGACCGGCTGCTTTCCAATGCGCGACATGTTTGTCTCTCCCCTACCAGACGTAAGCGAGGACTTCGCCGCCCACGCCCTGTCGTGCTGCCTGGCGGTCGGTGAGCAGACCCGAGGACGTGGAGATGATCGCCACGCCCAGGCCTCCCAGCACCCGCGGCAGGTTGGTGGACTTCGCGTAGACACGCAGACCGGGCTTGGACACCCGGCGCAGTCCCGCGATGCTGCGTTCACGGCTAGGGCCGTACTTCAGCTGAACGACGAGGGCCTTGCCCACACGGGCATCCTCGGTGTGGAAATCGGTGATGTAACCCTCCGACTTCAAGATCTCGGCGATGTTCACCTTGATCTTGCTGTGGGGCAGGGTCACCTCATCGTGAAACGCCGAGTTGGCGTTGCGCAGACGCGTCAAGAAGTCTGCAATCGGGTCAGTCATCGTCATGACAACCGGCTCACCTTCCTCGCGGCGGTTCCCTCAGTGGTATCTGTGGGGCCTACCGCAATGCTGTTCTAAGTGGTCTTTTGGCCTGTGTGCTCGCGCGGTGCGCGGGCGCTCGTCGCTGCTCGAACTGGTCGTCCGAGCGCTCGTGGTGTTACCAGCTGGACTTCTGCACGCCGGGCAGTTCGCCGGCGTGTGCCATCTCCCGCAAGCAGATTCGGCACAGGCCGAACTTGCGGAACACCGCGTGCGGGCGACCGCAGCGGTTGCAGCGGGTGTAGCCGCGCACCTTGAACTTCGGCTTCTTGTTGGCCTTGATGACCAGCGCCTTCTTTGCCATGCTCAGTTCTCCTTGAACGGGAAGCCGAGCGCACGCAGCAGCGCGCGGCCTTCGTCGTCGGTCGTCGCCGAGGTGACGACGGTGATGTCCATGCCACGGGGGCGGTCGATGCTGTCGACGTCGATCTCGTGGAACACCGACTGCTCGTTGAGCCCGAAGGTGTAGTTGCCGTTGCCGTCGAACTGCTTCGGCGACAGGCCGCGGAAGTCGCGGATACGCGGGAGGGCGATCGACACCAGGCGGTCGAGGAACTCCCACATGCGGTCGTTGCGCAGCGTGACGCGGGCGCCGATCGGCATGCCCTCGCGCAGCTTGAACTGTGCGATGGACTTGCGGGCCTTGCGGATCTCCGGCTTCTGGCCGGTGATCAGCGCGAGGTCGTTGACCGCACCGTTGATCAGCTTCGCGTCACGGGCGGCGTCGCCGACGCCCATGTTGACGATGACCTTGACCACGCCGGGGATCTGCATGACGTTGGCGTACTCGAACTCCTTGTTGAGGGAGTCCTTGATCTCGTCGCGGTAGCGCTGCTTGAGCCGCGGGATCGTCTTCTCGGTGGTTTCTGCGGTGGTCATGTCTAGATGTCCTTGCCGTTCTTCTTCGACACCCGAACGTTCTTGCCGGTCTCTTCGTCGCGGCGGTAGCCGATGCGGGTCGGGTTGCCATCGGAGTCGACCACCATCACGTTGCTCACGTGGATGGGGGCTTCCTGCGTGACGATGCCGCCCGACGACGCGCCACGCTCATTGCTCGAGACGGCGGTGTGCTTCTTGATTCGGTTGACGCCCTCGACCAAGACCTTCTCGCGGCCGGGGTAGGCCTCGAGGACCTTGCCCTTCGCGCCCTTGTCCTTGCCCGAGATGACGAGGACCGTGTCGCCCTTGTGCACCTTCACTTACAACACCTCCGGAGCCAGCGAGACGATCTTCATGAAGCGCTTCTCACGCAGTTCGCGCCCGACCGGGCCGAAGATGCGGGTGCCACGCGGATCGTTGTCGGCCTTGATGATCACGGCCGCGTTCTCGTCGAACTTGATGTAACTGCCATCGGCGCGGCGACGCTCCTTGACGGTGCGGACGATGACGGCCTTGACGACATCGCCCCGCTTGACGTTTCCGCCGGGGATGGCGTCCTTGACGGTCGCCACGATGACATCGCCGATGCCGGCGTATCGCCGACCCGAGCCACCGAGAACGCGGATGCACAAGATTTCCTTGGCACCCGTGTTGTCGGCGACCTTCAGCCGGGATTCCTGCTGAATCACTCGATCTCCTCGATTTCGATGCACGACGAGCAGCAAAAAACCCTCGGCGTACGCGGTCTTCGTTGTCTAAGGGCACGCAGGGCCGTTCAAGTCGATGAGGATTCACATCTTCGCGAACAGCCGAGGTCTGCCCAAGGCAACCCCTACATACTAGGTGAGCACGTCGAATGCACCAAATCGCTGCTCGACGCCCACCTGCTACCCCGGCCAGCGTGCGTGTCTGCGGGCGACACGCCGGGTAGAAACCCGACTCTGCGCACGCTCGACGCCGACGACCCTACCCGGGCGCGGCTATCCGGACACCACGCAGCGGAAGCCGATGTGGGTGGTCGCGCTGTCCTGGGACTGCGCCGATCTCGCGGCGGGCCGGTACCGGTGGCAGTACTCCGGGGCGCACAGGTGCGAGCCGCCCTTGAGCGTCTGGCTGATCGACGGGTCGGGCTCGAGGTTCGGCGTGCAGCAGCCCTGCGCTGCTCCTTGAGTTCCTGCCCGCCGGGGCGAGTACCGCGTCGTCGTCCACTCCCAGACGTTGCCGATCATGTCGACCAGGCCGTACCGGTTCTCCGGGAACGTGCCCACCGGCGACGTGCCGACCCAGCCCGCGGCGCCGTCGTTGCGGTACGGGAACACGCCCTGCCAGGTGTTGGCCATCAGCGTCCCGCCCGGCGTGACGTCGTCGCCCCACGGATAGGTGGTCGTGGCGCCGGCACGCGCGGCGTACTCCCACTCCCCCTCGGTCGGCAGCCTGCGCCCCGCCCACCGGGCGTAGGCCGCCGCGTCCGTGTAGGCCACCTGCACCACCGGGTGATCGGCGATGGCGTCGACGCCGCTGCCCGCGCCGAACGGGTGCCGCCAGCTCGCTCCGGGCGCCCAGTCCCACCACAGGCGCCAGTCCCGCAGGTCGACCGGGCCGGGCGTCGGCCGGAAGACCAGGGCACCGGGCTGCAGGTCCGCGGCGGCGACGCCCGGGTACAGCGCCGGGTCGAGCGCGCGTTCGGCGACCGTGACGTACCCGGTGTCGGCGACGAACTCGGCGTACTGGGCATTGGTGACGGGGTGGCGCTCGATCGCGAAGTCGTCGACGGTCGCCGTGTGGACCGGGGCCTCGTCGGGGTAGAAGTCGGCCGAGCCCATCGGAAAGGCGCCGCCTCGCAGCGGGATCAGGTCGGTCAGCATCCGATCACGGCATCCGGACCTCGAAGTCGGCGGTGAGCACGTCGCCTGCGGCGTCGAGCGTGTCGACTCCGGACGGCGCTTCGACGTGCACGCTGACAAGATAGTTCGCGGTGTCGGTCGGTAGGTGGACGAGTCGGTCGCGGAACTCGACGGCCGTCTC
>JAQSXQ010000173.1 GCA_029256565.1 Mycobacterium sp. | reverse complement strand
CGCTTCAACGGCGAGACGCTGGAGTCGCTGCTCAACCGGTTGAACCTGCCCGACGACGTGCCCATCGAGGCCAAGATGGTGTCCCGCGCGATCAAGAGCGCGCAGACCCAGGTCGAGCAGCAGAACTTCGAGATCCGCAAGCAGGTGCTCAAGTACGACGAGGTCATGAACCAGCAGCGCAAGGTGATCTACGCCGAGCGCCGCATGATCCTCGAGGGCGAAGACGTGCAGGCCGAGGCGCGCAAGATGCTCGTCGACGTCGTCACCGCCTACGTCGACGGGGCCACGGCCGAGGGCTACTCGGAGGACTGGGACCTCGAGGCGCTGTGGACGGCGCTCAAGCTGCTCTACCCGGTCGGCATCGACCACCACGACCTGATCGACGGCGACGCCGTCGGCGAGCCCGGCGAACTGACCCGCGAGGAGCTGCTCGAGGCGTTGATCGCCGACGCCGAGCGGGCCTACGCCGAGCGCGAGGCGCAGCTCGTCGAGATCGGCGGCCCGGACGCCATGCGGTACCTGGAGCGCAGCGTGCTGCTGTCGACCATCGACCGCAAGTGGCGCGAACACCTCTACGAGATGGACTACCTCAAGGAGGGCATCGGGCTGCGCGCCATGGCGCAGCGCGACCCGCTGGTCGAGTACCAGCGCGAGGGCTACGACATGTTCATGGCGATGCTCGATGGCCTCAAGGAGGAGTCGGTCGGCCTGCTGTTCAACGCACAGGTGCAGGCGGCTCAGGACCCGGCCAGCCAGGTCGCGCCGGTCGCCGCGCCCGCCAACCTGGCGCAGTTCGCCAAGGACGCTGCTGCCAAGGCGCAGGCCCAGGGCGGCGGAGTCGCGACCAAGGAAGCTCCGCAGGAGCCGGCCCCTGCGTTGCGGGTCAAGGGCATCGACGACGACGAAACACGTCGGCCCATGACCTACGTCGGACCGTCCGAGGACGGCTCGGCCGAGGTACAGCGCCAGGGTGGTGCCGGTGGCAGGCACTCGGCGGGGTCGAACGGCGGCACCCGCAAGGAGCGTCGTGAGGCTGCGCGCAAGCAGAACCGCGGCGGTCCCAAGGCTCGCCGCGGCTAGCCGCGAATTCAGCCTGGGCGGCTAGCTAGCCGATCTGCAGCGCCACCACCTGCCAGCGGCCGCCGACCACTTCGACGCGGCCGGCGATCGCTCGCACCCGCTTGCCCCTGGTGTAGGTGGCGAACACCTCGGCGGCGCTCGGCTCTCCGGCGCACCCCGACACCGCGCGTAGCCGCACGCGCTTGAGTGCGGCCGCGCCCTCGGGCGACGGCGCGCGCGTCAGCACGGACACCGCGTCGACGAGGTTCGGCCGCAGCACCGCGCGCAGCTGGCCGGCGGGCCGACGCCGGTCGACCACCTCGAGCACCCGGCGTAGCGCTGTGTCGGCGAACACCGCGGCTGCCCGCGGGACGGGCGCCTCGCGCCGAGGCCTGGTCGCAGGCGTCATGGGCCGCGGGGTACGCCGGTGGATCGCGGCCGGCGTCGGCATCGGGCAGGGCGCGGTGGTGCCGACCGGCGGCGGCTCGTAGTCGACGACCGGCGCCGTGAGGCTCTGACGTGCGGTGGCAATGGGTGATGCGCTCATGATGGGTCTCCAGCGGTCGACACGGTGTGGTGGCATCTGCTGGAGAGGCGCAGATGCATTCATGATCGCATGGCGGGAAGACACCTCCATGCACCCGTGATGCGGGACCGCAGAATCGGCGGTTACCGTGACGGGGTCCGCGCACGTCGTGGCGATGGCTCGAAGGGGGAGGGGTGCGGCGTCATGGTGACTCGGCTGTCAGCAGCTGACGCGTCGTTCTACCACCTCGAGAACACCTCCACGCCGATGTACGTGGGGACGCTCTCGATCCTGCGCAAGCCGCGCAACGGGCTGAGCTACGAGACCCTGCTCGCCACCGTGGAGCGGCGGTTGCCGCAGATTCCGCGCTACCGGCAGAAGGTGCGCGAGGTGTCGTTCGGCCTGGCCCGGCCGGTGTGGATCGACGACCGCGACTTCGACATCACCTATCACATCCGGCGCTCGGCGCTGCCGTCCCCGGGCAGCGATGCCCAGCTGCACGACCTGGTTGCCCGACTCGGATCCCGGCCGCTCGACAGGTCGCGCCCGCTGTGGGAGATGTACCTCGTCGAGGGTCTGGCCAAGAACCGCATCGCGATCTACACCAAGTCGCATCAGGCGCTGGTGAATGGGATGACGGCCCTCGAGATCGGTCACGTCATCGCCGACCGCACGCAGAAGAGCCCCGAATTCGGCGAGGACATCTGGATCCCCGCCCGCGAACCAAGCGACAGGCAGCTGCTGCTCGGCGCGGCGCTCGAGTGGGTCGCGCGTCCCGGTGCCCAGCTGTCGGCCGCCCGCAACGCCGTGACCGAGGTCGTGACCAACACGTCGCAGGCGGTCGAGACCGCGCGCCGGTTCGCCGACGTCGCCCGCACCGTCGCCAGGGGCACGGCGCCGAGCAGCCCGCTCAACACGACGGTGTCGCGCAATCGCAGGTTCACCGTCGCGTCCCACGATCTCGACGACTACCGCACGCTTCGGGCGCGCTACGACTGCGACGTGAACGACGTGGTGCTGGCCGTCGTGGCGGGCGCGCTGCGGAACTGGCTGATGTCGCGCGGCGAACCGGTCACCTCGTCGTCGACGGTGCGCGCCATGGCCCCGATGTCGGTGTACCCGGACGGGGAACTCGACGCCGCCGGGCCGGGGCAGGCGATCAGCGAGGTGTCGCCGTTCCTGGTCGACCTGCCCGTCGGCGAGGGCAACGCCGTGGTGCGGTTGTCGCAGATCGCCCATGCGACCGAGTCGGCGTCGACGGCTGCGAGCCTGGTGGACGCCCGAACCATCGTCACGCTGTCGGGGTTCGCGCCACCGACGTTGCACGCCATGGGGATTCGGGTCGCGACGAGCTTCTCGGCGCGCCTGTTCAACCTGTTGATCACCAACGTTCCCGGTGCCCAGAAGCAGATGTACGTGGCGGGCACCAAGCTGCAGGAGACGTACGCGGTACCCCCGCTGCTGCACAACCAGGCGCTGGCGATCGGCGTCACGTCCTACAACGGCATGCTCTACTTCGGCATCAACGCCGACAGGGACGGCATGAGCGACGTCGACGTGATGCCGAGCCTGTTGCGCGAATCACTCGACGAATTGCTGGATTCCGCGCGCTGATCGCTACAGTCGCTGCTGTGCGCGTCTACGTTCCGGTGACCCTGGCCATGCTCGCCGGACTGGTTTCGGACCACACGTTGCACGCCCGCAGCGGCACGGCGTTCGCGGTGACGCCGACGCTGCGCGAGTCCTACGCCGAGGGCGACGACGACGAACTCGCCGAGGTCGCGCTGCGCGAGGCGGCGATGGCGTCGCTACGGCTGCTCGCCGCCGAAGGCGAGGTCGAGGGCTTCCCGCGGCGCCGTGCGGTGCTCGTCGCGGACGTCGACGACGTGACGGCGCGACCCGATCTGGACGACGCCGTGGTGCGGCTCGGGGGACCGTTGGCGTTGACCGACGTGGTCGCGGCCTTCGTCGACAACGCCGGTGCCGAGGCTGCGGTGGCCGCGGCCGTCGACGTCGTCGACGACGCCGACCTGGGGGATGAGGACGCGGAGTTGACCGTCGGCGACGCGCAGGACCACGACCTGGCCTGGTATGCCGCCCAAGAGCTGCCATTCCTGCTCGAACTGCTCTGACGCACTAGCTACGCGAGCGTAGGTTACGGTACCGTAGGTTGTAGATCCTGCGGTTGGACTCCGCACAGCCCGAACGCGAGCAGGAGCCGTCATGGCCAAGAACACGATCAAGGTATCGGCCCAGGTCGCCGACACCGTGCGCCCCGAGATCGCGGGCGCCAAGGAGCGGCCGGGCTGGCATGCAGTCCGCCGAATCGTCCAGCGCATCACCACCCCGCTGCTGCCCGACGACTACCTGCAGCTGGCCAACCCGCTGTGGTCGGCGCGCGAACTACGCGGCCGGGTACTCGAGGTGCGGCGGGAGACCTCCGACTCGGCGACCCTGGTCATCAAGCCGGGCTGGGGCTTCTCCTTCGACTACGAACCGGGCCAGTACATCGGCATCGGCGTGCTCGTCGACGGACGGTGGCGGTGGCGGTCGTACTCGCTGACGTCGAGCCCGGTGTACGAGACGACCTCGCGGTCCGGAGCCGCCCCGGCGGCGACATTCGGCAAGGGCGAGCGCAACATCGCCATCACCGTGAAGGCCATGCCGGAGGGCTTCCTG
Source organism: Mycobacterium sp. (assembly GCA_029256565.1). Taxonomy (GTDB): domain Bacteria; phylum Actinomycetota; class Actinomycetes; order Mycobacteriales; family Mycobacteriaceae; genus Mycobacterium. The sequence goes on along the minus strand of JAQSXQ010000173.1, from coordinate 3,246 downwards.
TCGACGCACCTGGTCGACGGCATCGCCGCGGGCACGATCGTGCGCCTGCAGGCACCGCAGGGCAACTTCGTGATGCCGGACCCGGCACCCGCATCGGTGCTGTTCCTCACCGCGGGCTCCGGCGTCACTCCGGTGATGTCGATGCTGCGCACGCTGGTGCGGCGCGGGCAGATCGGCGGAGCGGGCCACATCGTGCACGTGCACTCGGCGCCGTCGGCGTCGGAGGTCATGTTCGCCGACGAGCTGGCCGCGCTGGCCGACGAGCACGAGGGTTACCGGCTTCAGCTGCGCGCTACGCGCACCGAGGGTCGCCTCGATCTGTCGAAGCTCGACGAGGTGGTGCCGGACTGGCGCGACCGGCAGGTCTGGGCGTGCGGTCCCGAGGGGATGCTCGACGACGCCGACCGCATCTGGGGTGAGGCGGGACTCAAGGAGAAACTGCACCTCGAGCGGTTCGCGGCCAAGAGGGCGGCCGCGCACGGCGCAGGCGGAACGGTGACGTTCGAGCGCGCGGGCAAGACCGTGACGGCTGACGGGGCGACGTCGCTCATGGACGCCGGCGAGAGCGTCGGCATCCAGATGCCCTTCGGGTGCCGAATGGGTATATGCCAGTCGTGCGTGGTCGGGCTGGTCGACGGATACGTGCGCGACCTGCGCAGCGGCGACGAGCACGAACCGGGAAGCCGGATTCAAACCTGCGTATCGGCCGCCTCGGGCGACTGCACGCTCGACGTGTGAGGTTTACTGACTGGTAACCTACGGGTACGTAGGTTACGGTAGCGTAGGTAGAAAGGAGGCCGAGAAATGGCGATCACAGACGTACCGGAATTCACGCATCTGACTGACGCGGACATCGAGAATCTGGCGAATGAGCTGGATGCGATCCGACTCGACATCGAGGACTCCCGAGGTGAGCGCGACTCGCGCTACATCCGCCGCACCATTGCCGCGCAGCGCGCGCTCGAGGTGGCAGGCCGGCTGATGCTGACCGCCAGCTCGCGTCGCTCCGCGTGGTGGGCAGGCACCGCGACTTTGGGCGTGGCCAAGATCATCGAGAACATGGAGATCGGCCACAACGTCATGTGGGACTGGATGAACGATCCCGAGATTCACTCCTCGACGTGGGAGTGGGACATGAGCGGGGCGTCCAAGCACTGGCGGTTCACCCACAACTTCATGCACCACAAGTACACCAACATCCTGGGCATGGACGACGACGTGGGCTACGGCGTCATCCGCGTCACCCGCGATGCGAAGTGGAAGCCGTTCAACCTCTACGGCAACCTGCTGTTCAACACGCTGCTCGCGATCGGCTTCGAGTGGGGCGTCGGCCTGCAGCACCTGGAGCTCGGCAAGATCTTCATGGGTCGCGACGACCGCAAGGGGACGATGGTCCGCGTGCGCGAGTTCGGCATCAAGGCAGGGCAGCAGGTCGCCAAGGACTACGTGGCGTGGCCGGCACTGACCTCGCTGTCGCCAGGGGCGACCTACCGGTCGACCCTGACGGCGAACGCGGTGGCCAACGTCATCCGCAACGTATGGGCGAACGCCGTGATCTTCTGCGGCCACTTCCCCGACGGTGCCGAGAAGTTCACCAAGACCGACATGGTCGGCGAGAGCAAGGGGCAGTGGTACCTGCGCCAGATGCTCGGTAGCGCCAACTTCAACGCCGGCCCGGCGCTGCGATTCATGAGCGGCAACCTGTCCCACCAGATCGAACACCACCTCTTCCCGGATCTGCCGAGCAACCGGTACGAGGAGATCGGGGTGCGGGTGCGCCAGATCTGCGACAAGTACGACCTGCCCTACACCACGGGTAACTTCCTGCTGCAGTACGGCAAGACGTGGCGCACCATCGCGAAGCTGTCGCTTCCGGACAAGTTCCTCAAGCACACCCGCGACGATGCGCCGGAGACGCGCAGCGAGCGGATGTTCGACGAACTCCCGTCGAGTGAGCGTCGCGGCCTCAAGTCGTCGATCGCCGCAGTGCGGGCGCGCCGACGCGAGAAGCGGGCACTCGCAGCCTGATTCACCAACGAGACTGCGGGCAGATCACGAATCCTCGAGGATTCACGATCTGCCCGCAGTTTCGCGTTGTGGGGAGTGGTCAGTCCGGGATCATGTCGAACGTGTCGGGGTTGGGGCCGGTGCGGCCCTGTTCGCCCTTGTCGAGTTCGGTGAGCGCGTCGACGTCGTCGGGGCTCAGCTCGAAGTCGAAGATGTCGAAGTTGTCCTGAATCCGCTGCGGCGTCACCGACTTCGGGAAGATGACGTCACCGCGCTGGATGTGCCACCGCAGCACCACCTGCGCGGGCGACTTGCCGGTGGCCTTGGCGATGCCCTCGACCACCTGATCGTCGAGCACCTGGCCCTGTGCGATCGGCGACCATGCCTCGGTGACGATGCCGTGCTGGGCGCCGTACGCGCGCACGTCGGCGTTGACGAAGTACGGGTGCACCTCGATCTGGTTGACCGCGGGCACCGTGTCGGTCTCGGCGGCCAGCCGCTCGAGGTGCGGCACCTGGAAGTTCGAGACGCCGATGCTGCGGGCGCGGCCGTCGGCCTTGAAGCCCTCCAGCGCCTTCCACGTCGAGACGAAGTCGCCGCCGTACTTCGTGGGCAGCGGCCAGTGGATGAGGAACAGGTCGACGTAGTTGTCCTCGGGGGCATCGAAGCCCAGCTTGGACAACGTCTCGTCGAAGGCCTTCCGTGCCGCGTCGGGTTCGTGGAAGCCGTTGTTCAGCTTGCTGGTGATGAAGACGTCGCTTCGGGCGAGGCCCGCGTCGCGGATCCCTTGGCCGACGCCGGCTTCGTTGCCGTACATCTCCGCGGTGTCGATGTGCCGGTAGCCGATGTCGAGTGCGGTCTTCACGGCGGCCGCGGTCTCGTCGGGGTCGATTTGGTAGACGCCGAAGCCCAGCTGCGGGATTCGGGCGCCGTCATTGAGGTCGATGTTGGGTACTGTGCTCACCGCCTCAGCGTGCCCGGTGCGAGGCGGGTGCAAACGGATCAGCGGGTGACGTCGGCGACCCGTCTGGCCAGCAGGAACGCCTGCGGTGTCGACTCGATGCCGCCGGGCTCGGCCGCCCGCACGGCTTCGGCGAACACCGTCAAACCGGCCGATTCGAGCGCACCCGTGACGAAAGCCGGAGTGCGACGGCGGAATTCGAGATCGACGGGCACGCCGAACGCCTCGGTGAGCAACCGGGATCCCTCGCCGGCCTGGAAGGCCAGCAGCACCACCCC
>JAQSXQ010000172.1 GCA_029256565.1 Mycobacterium sp. | reverse complement strand
GCGCCGGGCCTGTTGGCCAACGACACCGACCCCGACGGGGCATTCCTCCGCCTAACGGAAATCTTCACACCTGGGCACGGCACACTCTCCGGGGTGCTCTCGAGCGGCACCTTTACCTATCGACCGGACACCGGCTACGTCGGAACCGACTCCTTCACGTACACGGTGGGCGACGGCGCGGCGACCAGCCAGGGCATCGTGACGATCACCGTCACCGCGGATCCCAACAACGTTGCGCCAGTCGGCAATGCGGACTCCTACACGGTCAACGAGGACACGGTCCTGACCGTGAACGGCCCGGGGCTCCTCGCCAACGACACCGACGCCAACGGCCAAACGCTGAAGGTGGTGAGCATCGGAACGGAACCGACCCGTGGCTCGCTCGTGCTCAACGACGACGGATCCTTCACCTACACGCCGGGACCCAACCTCAACGGCACGGACACGTTCACCTACAAAGCGAGCGACGGGGCTGCCGATACCGCGTTCACAACGGTCACCATCAACGTCGCCGCCGTGAACGACGCACCGGTGATAAACAACGACACCATTCCCATCGCCAAGGACACTTTCGTGGCATTCGCATTGGGCAACAGGTCGTCCGACGTCGACGGCGACGTGCTGACAGGGACGGTGGTCAGCGGTCCTCAGCATGGAACGTTCTACTTCGACACGGTGAACCGGGGGTTCTCCTACCAGCCCAACGCCGGCTACACCGGAACGGACTCCTTCACCTACAAGGTCAGCGACGGCAAGCTCGACAGCGCCATTGCGACCGTCACCCTCACCGTGGCCTGACACTCCCCCGCGAACGTCGTTCGCCAATCGCCCACGAGTTTCGTTACGCCATGTAACGATAAGCACCATGACGGCGGAAACAACTCGCGGTAGGCCACGCGACCCCCGCACGCAGCGAGCGATACTCGCCGCCGCCCGCACGCTGCTGTCGACCGTCGGATACGAGCAGACCTCGATGGACGCCATCGCCCGCGAGGCGGGCGTGAGCCGTCCGACGATCTATCGGCGCTGGCCGTCCAAGGCCCACGTCGTCTTCGATGCAGTGTTCGGCGAGGCGGACGGAGACGAAGTCCTCTCGAGTAAGGGCGATTTCGAGACGGACCTGCGGGACTTCGTCCGTGCCGTCTGCGAGTTCTGGCGTGACCCCGTGGTCGCGGCGGCCACGATGGGCATCCTCGCCGACCGGCACCGCGACCCGGCGCTGTCGATCCGGACTCAGCAGCTCCTCGACGAACACACCCGGAACAGGTTCGCCGGCCTGGTCCGCTCGGGCATCGACCAAGGCGTAGTCGCGCGAGACGTCGACGTGGACATGCTGTGGCAGGTGCTGGTCGGCAGCAGCCTCTACGCCGTTCAGGTGCAGCTTCTCGAGGACGTCGACGACCTCGCTCGCAGATTGTGCGCCCTCGCCATGCAGGGCGCATCCACCAGGAAAGAGGATCGACGATGACCGAACCGGTGCAAGCCGAACTCTCGCAGGCGTTCTCGGGCCTACTCGACGAAGTCCGGGCCGTCGAGCGGAAGATGCTCGACGCCCAACCGCCGCTCGACGAGGCAGACCTGCTCGACGGCTACCGGCTGGCGTTCAGCCTGCTGCGCGTGGCCGTCGACGCCTACGTGTGGAATGAAAGGGAACGCCCCCGGCTGGTCGACGTCATAGCGCCCTTCCTCAAGTGGGGCGGCGACAACTCCGACGCCTACTACCAACTCGCACCGATCGATCCCACCCGGACGTACCGCGTCAGCGGCAACCGCGGCGACGCCGTCTACCTGTCGATGACCGTCTACGGCGGCCCCGACGACGGTCACTACTCCGACCGGATCGTCGGCACGCTGAACGACCGATCGCTGGACTTCGACGCCGACGGCAACTTCGAGTTCGTCATGAGCCCCAACCCCACTGAGGGTCCCGGCCTGACGCTGGAACCCGACGCAGTCTTCGCCCTGACCCGCGACTACGTCAACCACCGTGCCACCGACCGCCGTCCGGTGTGGACCATCGAGGCCCTCGACGCTCCCCAACGTCGCAGCGAGGACCGCGCCGACCTGACCCGCAGGCTCACGGCGGCACGGACCTGGCTCGCCGAGCAGCTGTCGTTCCTGCCCACCCGCCTGGAACCGCCCAACGAGATCCACGAGCCCTACCCCGTACCGAGCCAGACCTACGGCTGGGCGGCCGGCGACGCGGCATATGCCATGGGCGCCTTCGACTTACGACCCGACCAGGCACTCGTCGTCGAGGGCACCTCACCCGACTGCGTGTTCTGGAACCTGTGCCTGTGGAACCCGTTTCTGCACACCTTCGACTTCAGCTCCGAGCGGACCACCATCAACGGCGCCGAGGTGACGTACGAGGCCGACGGGTCGTGGCGCATCGTGATCGGGGAACGCGACCCCGGACACCCGAACTGGGTGTCGACGGCAGGTCGACCAAGGGGCCTCATCTGGCTGCGCTGGTTCCTACCCGAGGCCACACCGTCGCGTCCGGTCTGCCGGGTGATCGCCGTTGACGAGGGCGTGGCGTGACTGCGCAGCGGCCCGCCGACATCAGGCTGACCGACCTCGCCAATCCGGTCTTCCCGGAGGCGGCACGCCCGATGCGCGAGGGCGTGGCCGCATACGGCGCGACGCTAACGCTGAATCCACAAACCCTGCTCGACACCGCAACCGAGCGCACGGGCCTCTCCGAGTGGGGCGACCCGGCGTTTCGCGAACGCCTCGACGTGCTGTGCGAATCGTTGACCACACAGGCCCACCTCTCCGACGTCGGCACCGCGATGGTGTTCGAGCAACTGGTCGGCCACCTGATCAACCGGCTGCGACTCGAAGCCCTCGTCGCCGCGCACCCCGAGATCACCGACGAACCAGTCGTGGCGCCGATCATCATCTGCGGTCTGCCCCGCACGGGAACCACCCACTTGCACAACCTGATCGCCGCCGATCCCGCACTGCGCTACCTGCCGTACTGGGAGAGCCTCGAGCCCTTCCCCGCACCCGACGACGTCGACGAACGACCGCGCCGGGACCGGTGCGCAGCAGGCCTCGGCATCATCGAGGACTCCATGCCGGAATTCAAGCGGATGCACGAGATGACCGTCGACCACGCCCACGAGGAGATCCAGCTCCTGGCCAACGACCTGTCGGGCATGCTCTTCGAAACCACCTACCAGGTACCGGATTTCGCATCCCACTACAAAGCGCACGACCAGACTGCGTCCTACGCCTACCTCAAGCGCACGCTGCAGGCACTGCAGTGGCTGCGCGGCGGCCGACGTTGGGTGCTGAAGTCGCCGCAGCACCTCGAGCAATTTCCCGTTCTGCTCGCCACCTTCCCCGACGCGACCTTCGTGGTAACCCACCGCGATCCGGTCGCAGTGACCCAGTCGATGGCCACGATGATCAGCTATGCGTCGCGGATGGCGTGCGACCGGCCCGACCCGATCGCCGTCTCGCGCTACTGGCTGGGCCGCGCCGACGACCTGCTCAACGGTTGCCTGCGCGACCGGGATGTATTGCCGCGCGACCAATCGATCGACGTGCGGTTCGAGGACTTCATGGCCGACGAACAGGGCACCGTCGAGGCGATCTACGACCTCGCCGGTCAGCCGTACGATGCCCGGGCGCGGGAAGCGATGTCCGCGTTTTGCGCCGAGCACCCTCGCGGACGCCACGGCGGGGTCGTCTACGACTCGACGATGCTGGGGCTGCGACCGGCCGACGTCGCCGACGCCTTTCGCGGATACCGGCGGCGATTCGTCGACGCGTGACGCGCTAGTCGCCCGCGACCGCCGCTTCGTGGTCGGACACCAACAGCCTCGCCACGTCGGCCAGGCGGACGTTCGTTTCCTGCGACGCGCGGATGAGAGTCGCGAACGCCTGCAGTCCCGTCAGGTTGTCGCGGTTCATCAGGATGCCCTTGGCCTGACCGATGATGTCGCGGCTGGCGACTGCCCCCTGTAGTTGCTCTTCGGTGGCGACACCCTTCATCGCGACGGCGGCGTGCTGGGCCAGGATCTTGCCGACTGCAAGCGACTCGTCGCTGAAGGCGTGCGGCGTGTCCGAGTACAGGTTCAGCACGCCGAGGTTCTCGGTCGAGATGAACAGCCGGAACGACAGCATGCTTCGCACACCGAACTCGACGGCACCTCGCGCGAAGTGCGGCCAGCGCGACTCGGCGGACAGATCCTCGACGTGAACAGTCCGGCGCTCTCGGAGCACGTCGAAGACCGGCCCTTCGCCGAGATCCATCTGCATCTGATCGAGCCGGGCGGAGACTTCGTCGGTGGGTGCGTGCGAGCGGACCTTGCGACCCGATACCAGCGATATGCACGCCCACCGCGACCCCGGCACGATGTCCACCGCGGCGGTCGCGAGGACCTCCAGCACGGACTCGGAGTCGCGCAGCTCCCGCATCTGCACAGCCAAGTTGCCGAGGGTGGACGCCAGAACGTGGCGCGTCGGGTCGGCCGAAATACGAGAATCCTGATCGGACATCGGGGCATCACTCGCTTGGATCGTGCAGGGTCGGACGTTCGCAGCAGCGCCCTTCCGGACGCTGCGTACCTGGTGCTCAAGTACTCGGCGCTTCGCCCAACCAGCTTGCCATCTGAGAGCGCCGCGTCGCCTATTCAATACCCAAGAATGGGAGATCTTGAAACTTTCGAGGTCGCGTCGCGTGGCCTCAGAGTGTCGGCAGATCGGTTCGCCGCGCCACCGATAGATTCGACGTCGAGGAGGCACCGATGTCTGAAGCGGGTATCTGGGTGGCGTGGGGAATACCCGCCCGCGGGCGGGAACGGCAGGCATTGGATTTGCTGCGCGAAACTGCCTCGGGCTATCTCGACACGCTGCGCGATGCAGGGCGAATCGAGCGCTTCGACGTCGCCATCCTGCGTCCGCAGAGCACCGAACTCGGCGGCTTCATCCTCATCCAAGGGTCGAAGGACCAGGTAGATGCCCTGCGCACCGATCACGAGTTCGAGGTCTGGCTGACTCGCGTCCAGTTGGTCGCCGACCGCGTCGGGGTCGTCGACGCCTGGGTCGGCGACGGACTGTCCGAGGCGATCGACCTCTACGAAGAGGCCATTGCCGAGATGGGCTCACCACCCCAGTAACACCCGTGTCTCCTGTGACGAAGAACATCGCGAGTGAGCGCTGAGGCCAATCCTCGGGTTTGCGCACCTCCATGCCGATAGAGGAGTTCAATCGGCAGTCGGGGGGTGAGGTGATTGGTCTGAGCAAGGGGACGTCATGGGTGCTTCCAACTACATCGGTCGCGTCGGCGGCCTAGCGATCGCGCTGGGCGTGGGAACGGCGGTCGTCACCGGACACGGCGTCGCGTTCGCCGATGACGGCGGCGATACTGGCACCTCGTCCTCTGAAGGCTCATCGAGCGCCGAGGGGACCAATGCGGGCCCCGCCGCCTCGACGACGGACACCACATCTGGGACCGCTCCCTCGACGACGACGTCCACGTCGACGTCCAC
>JAQSXQ010000171.1 GCA_029256565.1 Mycobacterium sp. | reverse complement strand
TCGGTACCCATCCGGCAGGTGCCCACGGGGTGATACAGGGTGTGCGAGCACGTGTTCAGCGCGCGCTCGAGGGTCTCGTCGGACAGGTCGGTCGCCCCGCTGGGTCGCAGGATGCCCCCGAGCAGGTCGCGCATCGACGGCGCCTCGGCGATCTGGGCCGTCATCCGCAGGCCCGCCATCAGCGCGCGCCGGTCGGCACCGTCGGGGTCGGTGAGGTACCCCGGGTCGACGAGCGGCTTGATCAGCGGGTCTGCGGAGGCAAGGGTGACGGTGCCGGTGCTCTTGGGCTTGACCAGGATTGGGCCCATGACGATCGCGTGACTCTGGTGCGGCTCGCCGATGCCCTCGTCGAAGAACGGCGCCGGAGCGAAGATCAACTCGAGGTCGGGCAGGTCGAGCCCGGGCTCGCTGCGGACGAAGCCGTACGCCTCGGCGACGTTGGAGGTCAGCATGCCGCGCCTGCGCAGCAGGTAGGCGATCAGCTCGAGCGGCTTCTCCGCGGTCTGCAGCGAGTCGCGCTCCACCTCGAAGCCCACCGGCACCACCAGGTGGTCGAGGAGGTTCTGCCCCACCGCAGGAGAGTGCGCGACGGTGTCGATCCCGAACTCCGCCAACCGATCCCGGTCTCCGATGCCCGAGAGCATGAGCAGCTGCGGGGTGTTGACGGCTCCACCGCACAGCACCACCTCGCGGCGGGCCTCGACCACCTCGCGCTTGCCGCCGGAGTCGAACTCGACGCCGACGGCGCGCGTGCCGTCGAACAGGACGCGGGTGACGACGGACTCGGCGAACACCTTGAGGTTCGGGTTGCGCATCGCAGGCTTGAGATAGGCGTCGGCAGCACTCCACCGCGCGCCGCGGCGTTGCGTGACCCGCGTCTGGCGGAACCCGTCGGGGGTCTCGTCGTCGGTCGGATCGACGGTGAAGCCGCATTCCCCGGCGGCCGCGAGCCATGCCGCGGTCGCGCTGCGCGGGCTGCGCTGATCGGAGACGTGCAGCGGTCCCCGCTCGATCCGGTCGTAGTAGCCGACGACCTTGGCCCACGACCACTCCGGGCCGGCGTGCTGCGCCCACTCGTCGTAGTCGGCCGCGAAGCCGCGCACCCACATCATCGCGTTCATCGAGGACGACCCGCCGAAGACCTTGCCGCGGGGCCAGTAGATCTGCCGACCGTCGAGTTCCTTCTGCGGTTCGGTCAGGTAGTTCCAGTCCAGCGGTCCGCGGAACAGCTTGGAGAACGCCGCGGGGATGTGGACGAACTTGTCCTTGTCGGGTGGGCCCGCCTCGACGACGGCCACCCGCACGCCCGGGACGGCACTGAGCCGGTTGGCCACGACCGATCCGGCTGAACCAGTTCCCACGACGACGTAATCAGCCTTCACGTCGCGTGAGTGTAGGAGGCGTCGCTGCGCTTTTCAGTCAAACCGCCGAGGTCAGCTCGATGCGCTGCGCACCGATGACCCCCGCGTACCGCTCCGGGCTGCACGTCAGCACGATGACCTGACCGTCACCGCCCACGGCGTCGAAGACCTCGGCCATCTTGACCAGGCGATTCGAGTCGGTGAACCCGAGTGCATCGTCGATGACGACCGGCACGCCGTCCTCCTTGGCGACCAGCGCCGCGCCCGCCAACCGCGCCACGATGCCGAGCTGTTCCTTCGCACCGCCGGACAGGGAGTCGTACGGCACCGTGCAGCCGTCGAGTGTCCGGGTCTGGATGCGCAGCTCGGCGTCGATGCCGACCTCGAAGTCCTGCCCGAACACGATGCGGCCCAGCCGTTCCACCTCGACGCGGAACGGGTCGACGTAACGCTGCCGCGCGTCGTCGCGGTGGCGCGTCATGGTCGACCGCAGCAGCATGACGGCGTTCGCCCGCCGCTGCAGCCGGGCCCAGTCGGCCTCGGCGTGCGCGCACTCCATCTCCGCGGCGTCGAGCCGGCCGTGGCGGCCCTCGGTGCCGTAGACGCCGAGCTGCGCCGTGGTTGCGACCAACTGCGCGGCGACGTCGCGGTGGCGACGGCCCAGGCGGTCTGCCAGCGCATTCGCTTCGGTCAGTTCGGCGGCGACCACGGCGGGCTGGGCGCCGTCGAGTTCGATTTGAAGCGCCTCGACCCTGGTGGCCGCCTCGCCGAGCCGTTCGGCGGCGGCGTCGGCACGCAGCACGAGTTCGTCGTCGGTGATCGACGCCCGCCCCTGCTCGAGCCGCTCGGCCAGCTTCTGCGCGCGCTCCCGTCCTGCGTCGATCCTGCTGCGCAGAACCGTTGCGGCCGAGGCCTTGTCGTTGACCCGCGTCGATGCCGCCGACGCTGCGTCGCGCAGTGCGGCGCAGGTGGCGAGGGCCTGCCGGTGCGCGGCCGCCGCGGCGTCGAGTTCGGTGCGCGCGGCGTCGGCGTCGGGAGCGTCGGCGGGCAGGTCGGTGCGCAGGGCCGCGAGCCTGCGCCGCAGGGCGTCGACGTCGTCGTCGGCGGCCTGCGCGTCCCGCGTGGCGCGGAGCTGCTGGCGGGTCGCCGTCAGGTCGCGCCGTCGCTCGTCTAGGGCACGCGCGGCCTCGACGTCGTCGACACCCACGTCGCGCAGCACCTGCGCGAGGACCTGCGCCTTGGTGTCCAATTCGTCGCCGGTGTGGGCGGCCGGGGTGCCGGGCACCACCCGCACGGTCACCAGCCCGGGCATCACGACGTCGGTCGGTGCAGTGGCACTGGTCGACCACGTGGCACCCGCGTCGAGCGACACGACCTCGCCCGCAACGGTGACCGACATCGACGTGGCCGCAACGAGTTCGATGCGTGCCGACGCCGCCTCCGCCGCGGCCGCAGCCACGTCGACCGCCGCCGACGCCGCCTCGATCAGACGCATCGTGCGATCGGACAGCGGAATCTCGGCGAGCAACGCCTCGACGTCGCGCAGACGGGCGTCGGCGGCGTCGATCTTGCTCAGTCGCAGCGCGATCCGGCCTGCCTCGTCGTGCCTGGCGATCTGCTCGACCACGGTGCGCACCGCGTCGACCCTTGCCTGCCACGCCTCGACGTCGGAGGTCGCCGCAAGCACCGCGGCGGTGGCCTTGGCGTGCGCCTCGCGTGCCTCGGTCTCCTCGAGCGTCGCCTGGTCCAGCGCGGCCGCGAGCGTCTCGACACTGGAGGTCTCCTGCTCGAGTTCCGTTCGGAGCCTGCGACGTTCGGTGAGCGCAGCCGTGGCCGCGGCGTGCGTCGACCGTGCGGCGTCCGCGACGACCTTCGCCTGGGTCAGCCGCTCGGCGACCTTGCTCACGGTGTCGGCGGCGGCGCGTGCGGCCTCGAGGCGAGGTTCGACCACGGAGCGCTCGGCGTCGAGTTCGGCGAGTTCGGCGGTGAGGAGGTCGTGCCTGCCCACCGCCTCCTCGATTTCCGCTACCGCGGAACGACATTCGGCGACCGCCGCTGCGGCGGCCTGGCGGCGCTTGAGCGCTGCCGCCCACTCCCCCGTCGGCTTGCCGGTCTGGGTGAAGTAACGCCGGAACTCCTCGTCGATGCGATCGATGAGCAGCGGTTCGCTCCCCGACAGCGTCACCGCTTGACCTGCCGCCACGTCGAGCGCCCGGGACAGCGCATCGCAGCCCGAGAGATCGACCGGTGACGTCGACGACGTCTGCAGCACGCGCTGCGCCTGCCACAGTGCAACGTCGACGGTCTCGTTGAGGATGGCCTGCACCCGTTCGTGCGCCTCGTCACCCGTGAGCTGTTCGCGGACGGGTGCGGTGACGGTCAACTCTGTCACCGGGCGCTTGTGGTAGCGCTTGAAGTAGGTGAACCGGTATGGGCCGGTGGAGATCTCGGCCTTGACCTCGGCGCCCTCGTCGACGTGAGTCGGCTTGACCTGCTTCACCTCCTTCTTGCTGGAGCGGTCCTTGGCCTCCAGCAGGAGGTCGAGCGCCTCGATCATCGACGACTTGCCGATTTCGTTGGCGCCGCACACCACGACGACGCCGCGGTCGGGGAACTCGACGTCGCGGAACGCGATGCCACGGTAGTTGCGCAGTGTCAGCCGGTGCAGTTTCACGCCGCACCCCTATCGACCAGGCGGAGCAGCAACGCCAGCGCCGCGCGGGCGTCGTCGGACTCTGCACCGTCGGTCTTGGCCGTGGCCACCAGTTCGTCGACGGCCGCCGCGGCGAACCCGCCGATGCCGAGATCGTCGAACTCGCCGTCGGCGGGCAGCACCACGATGTCGGTCTGGCTGTCCCACAGCGAGAGTGCGGCGAACCGGCGCATGTACTTGTCCAGGCACGCGTCGAGCGCCGCCTTGTCGGTGACCGTCAGCGATCCGTTGAGACCCACCTGGACGACGGTGCGGTCCTTGTCGGTGAGCAGGTCCAGGTTGAGGTCGAGATCGGTCACGTCACGGCTGGTGTCGACGGTTCGGCACAGCGAGACGAAGCGCCACGTTCCCACGCGACGCGCCTCGACCTCGACGCGGCGTGCGGGGTCGAACTCGTCGACGTCGACCACCAGCACGTGGCCGGGATCGCTCTCGACGTGGTCGTAGTTGGTGACTTCCGGCGCCCCGGAGTACCACACCCGACCGGTGTCGCCGACCTTGGTCCGAGAGTGCTTGTCTCCCAGGGCCACGTAGTGCACGGCGCCGCGGGCCAGGGCGTCCTCGACCGCGGCGAGCCGGATGAAGGACGGCTTGTCCCTGTCGGCCTGGAACACGTCGACTCCACCGTGCCCGACGACGATTCGCGTCACGCCGTCGTCCGTCAGGCCGGCGAGGACGTCGCCGACCAGGTCGGTGGTCGGAGCCTTCGAACGCCAAGGCGCAGCGACGATCTCGAGCCCGGGCCGCACTTCGTGCACGCCGGCGCGGTCCAGCACCACGACGTTGGCGGGCCGCTCGGCGGTGAACAGGGCGCTGGTGTACACCGAACCGGCGTCGAGCGGATCGTGATTGCCGGGCAGCAGGTACACGGGCACCTCGATGCGACGCATGGCCTCGAGCGACTGGCTGATCACACGCGGGGCGAGGTGGTTGTCCTCGAACACGTCGCCCGCGACGACGACGAACTCGGCGCCCACCTCCTCGGCGATTGGCCCCATGGCGGCGACGACGTCACGGCGGGCAGCCGAATAACGCGGTTGCGCCTCGTCGTTCAGGAAGTGGCGGGTCATGCCGAGTTGCCAGTCGGCGGTATGCAGGAATCGCATCCCATCGCCCCCTCTCGTCTGGTCGTGCGTCCCCGTGATCTCGGGACGCCAGGCGAGTGTATGGCCGGCCGCCGACAAGTCGACGGACGTCGATCGGCATGTGGGCGACCGGCCTACCCGGCGACGGGTCAGCAGGGTCTGTCAGCGCTGCCGAAGCGCCCGAACCCGACCGATCGCGACGTCGAGCACCAGGAACGCCACCAGGCTGACCCCCAGCAGCGGTAGGAACCACCCCACCGCGATCGCAGCGACGACGACGAGGGCGACGACGCCGAAATGCGTGCGGCGCAGTACGCCGCGCGCGGGTGGACGGCCGACCAGCCGGT
>JAQSXQ010000170.1 GCA_029256565.1 Mycobacterium sp. | reverse complement strand
CTAGACCGTGAGCACCATTCGGTAGCGCGCCTTGCCGGAGTCCATCGCCGCGTACGCCTCGGCGGCTTCGGCCAGCGGCCGCTCCTCGATCATCGCCCGCACGCCGGTCTGGACGGCGAAGTGCATGGTCTCCTCGACGTCGCGCGAGGTGCCCGAGGGGTGGCCGGTGACCGACAGGCCCGAGTTGATCAGGTCGAGTGGGCTGATCGGCAGGTTGTCGGGTGTGACGCCGATGATGACGAGTTCGCCCTCGGGGCCCAGGCCGCCGATCGTCGCCGCCATCGCCTCGGAGTTGGCGGCGGTCGCGAGCACGACCGCGGCGCCGCCGAGCTTCTGCAGCTCGGCCGAGACGTCGGTGGCGTTGCTGTCGACGTAGTGGTGTGCGCCGAGGTCCTTCGCGTCCTGCGCCTTGCCCTCGCCGCGGGCGATCGCCACGGTCTCGAAGCCCATCGCGCGGGCGAACTGCACGCCCAGATGGCCGAGCCCACCCACGCCGAGCACGGCGACCAGGTCGCCTGCCTTGGCGCGGGTGTTCCGCAACCCGTTGAACGTCGTCACCCCTGCGCAGCCCATCGGCGCGGCCTCGACGAACGACAGACCTTCGGGAATCCGGGCCAGCGCCGTCGCCGGCACGGTCGTCGACTCCGCGTAGCCGCCCGGGTAGTGCCAGCTGGGGACCTGCATGCGCTCGCACTGCATGAACTTGCCCTTGCGACAGGGCACGCAGCGGTTGCAGTTTCCGCCGAACCACCCGACGGCGACCCGGTCGCCGACCGAGAAGTCCTCGACGCCGTCGCCCACCTCGGCGACGGTGCCCGCGATCTCGTGCCCAAGGGTGACCGGCCACGACAGCCCGGGGAAGCCTCCGTTGACGAATGCGTGGTCGGTGCCGCACACCCCGCACGCGGACACCGCGATCCGCACGTGATCGCGCGGCGGTGAGGTGGTCTCGACGTCGGCGAGCGTCAGCGCTGCGCCTGCTGAGGGGACGTGAACGGCTTTGTGCGTCGGCATGAACCGAGCCTAGGAGAAATCAGGAGGTGGCGGGTCACGACGGGATGAGGGGCGTGATCTTGGCGACGAGGTCGTTGGCCGCGGCGATGGACTGGTCGGGGCTCATGGTCACCGGTGTCGCCACGTGGACCGAGTTGTAGCGGTTCCCAGCAGCGAACTCGACCGCGCCCGCCACGAGTCGCGTCCCGTTCGGCCCGGGCGTGCTCTCCACCTCCGGGAACCCCGGCTCGCCCAGCGGTGGCAGTGTGTCGTCCGACGCGGTGCCCGGCGCGCCTATGTCGACGGTCACCGACTCGTAGGTGTCGGGGTTCTCCCACGTGCAGGCCGACCGCCCACCGGCACCGCTGGGCGCCCCGTCGACGGTGACGCCGATCAGCGCCCCCACTTCCTCGTTCGAGACCAACCCGCAGGCGTCGACCGCGGAGTCCTCGGCCTGACCTGCTTCGGCCGATGCGGGCGCAGGACTCGCACTGCCCGACGTCGGAGCCGACTCCGATGAGCCGCACCCGGCTCCCGCGATGAGTGCGACGGCGACGAGCACGGTGGTGACGGCGTTCATGGTGACGACGCTATGGGCTTGGAGAGCCCGTTGAATCGGGTGTTTCCCTACGTCGCGCCCTGCGCGTTTCGGGTCTGCTCATCCGCCGCCGGTATCTTGGTCTGCCATGACCACCACCACGCTGGCGTTGATGCCGGACTACATGGATCCGCTCAACCTCATCGGGTACTTCGGCGCGTGGGCGCTGGTCGGCATCCTGGTCGTGGTCTTCGTCGAATCCGGCGTGCTGTTCCCGATCCTGCCCGGCGACTCGCTGCTGTTCGTGGCGGGGATGCTGGCTGCGGGTCACGCCGCCCAGGGTGCCGCCGCGGAGACGAACTTCCAGCTGTGGCAGTTGCTGGTGTTCATCCCGCTGGCCGCGATCCTCGGCGGCCAGGTCGGCTACTGGATCGGCCGCAGCATCGGAACGTCGATGTTCAAGCCCAACGCCCGCTTCCTCAAGCAGAAGTACCTCGACGAGGCGCACCTGTTCTTCGAGCAGCGCGGTCCATTCGCCATCGTCCTTGCCCGTTTCGTCCCGATCGTGCGGACTTTGGCGCCCATCACGGCAGGCGCCGCGCGGATGAACTACGGGGCGTTCGCGTTCTGGAACATCCTCGGCGCGGTGATCTGGGGCGTCGGGCTCGTGCTGCTCGGCTTCTGGCTGGGCAGCTTCGAGATCGTCCAGAAGCTGCTCGAGCCGATCTTCATCGGGATCGTGCTGCTCTCGGTGCTCCCGATCTTCATCGAGTGGTACAAGCGACGCCGCGAGGCCCGCCGCAAGGGCGCGCTGCCCGGCGAGCCGGCCCCCGGCGAGGCGGCCTAGAGGTCTAGACCAGGTCCAGCTCGGAGGCCAGTTCCCGCAGCGCGGGCCGCGGATCCATCATCGGGTTGTCGCCGAGCACCTGCAGCACGACGTGGTCGGCGCCGGCGTCGAGGTGCGCCTTCACCGACGCGGCCGCGGCGGGCACCGAACCCATCCCGACGATCGCCTTCGCGAGCTTGTCGGAGCCGCCGTGCACCAGGTCGGACTCGTCGAAGCCCTGCCTCAGCCACGAGTTCCGGTAGTTGGGCAGGCCGCTGTAGACGTTGAGGTGCTGGTGCGCCCACTGCAGCTGCTCCTCCGGCGACCCGCCGACGGTGACGGCCTGCTCGGAGACGATCCACTTGTCCGGGCCGAGGATGTCGCGGGTGACGCGCGTCTGCTCGGGCAGGACCAGGTAGGGGTGTGCGCCGTCGGCGTGCGTGCCGGACAGCTCGATCATCTTCGGTCCGAGCGCGGCCAGCAGCCGCACCGGCCGGCCGGAGCCGGGCTCGATGACCTCGGGGACCGCCGCCATCTTCTCGAGGTAGTCGCGCATCGTGGCCAGCGGCTTGGAGTAGGTGCCGCCCATGCCGTGCTCGACGAGCGGGGCGTGGCTGACGCCGAGGCCGAGCATGAACCGGCGGGGGAACAGCGAGCTGATCGTGCGGGCACCGGTCTCGGCCGCCGACGGGATGCGCACGTGGATGTTGGCGATGCCGGTGCCGACCACCAGTCGCTCGGTGGAACTGAGGAAGGCCATCGACTGGGTCAGGCACTCCTTGCCGGTGACCTCGGGGATGAACAGCGAACCGAAGCCCAGCGATTCGATCTCCTGGGCCACCTCGATGGCGTCGGGCATCGCCCAGGTCTCACTGGCCCACCACACGCCGATGCGGCTGGGAAAGTCGACGGGCGGACGAAGCGAACTGCTCGGTGAGTCGGTCACCCCCACGATGCTAGGCACCCCGCCGCGGCGGCCGGGCAGCGGCTACGTGACGAAGCGTCCCGCGAATCCGCGCAGCGGGAGGTCGGCGCTGGTGAGCAGTCCGGGCGGCGCAGCCACCACCGAGGCGAGCGCGTTGAGCGCGGGCAGGCCGGTCACCGTCATGCCGATCGAGGCGAAGTTCGCCGGATCCGACAGGTCCACACCGGGTTTCGGGAAGATCATGTGCTTGTTGTAGATGCACGGGTCGCCCTTGATCTGCGTGATGTAGCAGCCCTTGATGTCCCAGCTGGGGTCGGTGTGCGGGGTCATCTGCCACTCGAGGTGGGTTTCGACGCGCGGCACGCCGTCGACCATGCCCTGGTACTTCAGGTAGTTGCCGCCCAGCGAACCCTTCGGCAGCTGGTACCAACCGAGGTCGACGTCCTTCGTGCACGCGCCGAGTTCGTAGCTGAACTTCACCTCGTCGAGTTCGAGGCCGAAGCAGTCCGCCATCATCAGCACGCTGTCGGCGAAGACGCGGGTGTACTTCTCGAGCTTGCCAGGGATCGCCGGGTCGTCGACGGGTTGGCCGTAGCCGACCTCGATCCACGTGTCCCTGCTGTGGTGACACGACACGTCGACGGACTCGATGGTCGTGACGTTCTCGATCTCGGCGACGTCGGCCGAGCAGACCACGCCGAGGATCTGGTTGACGCCCGGGTTCATGCCGGTGCCATAGAACGTCGATCCGCCCTTCTCACACGCTTCGCGCAGCAGTTGGCTGACCGGCTTGCCCGACGGATGGGGGTGGTTCGCGTCGCGGTGCCAGCCGGTGATCCAGTCGGCGGTGGTGACGACGTTGATCCCGGCTTCGAGCACCTGCACGTAGAGGTCCTCGTCGGGGAACACGCCGTGGAAGGTCAGCACGTCGGGCTTGGCGGCGATGATCTCCTCGACGGTGCCGGTGGCGGTCACGCCCAGCGGCTCGACGCCGACGATCTCACCGGCGTCGCGGCCGACCTTCTCCGGTGTGTAGCAATGCAATCCGACGAGTTCGATGTCGCTTCGGTGCCGGATGCGCTTGATCATCTCGGAGCCGACGTTGCCCGTCGCCACCTGGAAGACGCGAACTGGTTTCGTGGTCACTGGCGGTCAGCCCTTCTGATCGGTGGCTAGGTCTGCGGCGTTGCCGCCGCGGCCGTCGGGATAGAACTGCATGGCCCACTTGCGAATCGAGGTGAAGCCCTCGTACTCGGACGTGGAGAGCGCGGGCGGATCCGAATAGCGTTGGTGGCTCCAGATGTGAACGTCCTGGGCGAACTGCCGGATGACCTCGTTGCCGAAGTCGACGGCCTTCGTCTCGTGGCGCGGACTGTCCTTTCCGGGCGTGCGCCCGATGTAGACCATGAACCGGACGTCGGAGGTGCGGTCGTCGACCGGGGTGATCGCCGAGATGGTGCGGTTGTCGACCATCCCCCAGCTCTTGGTGACCGCGATGCCGAGCCCGCCGTTGATCGCCTCGACGCCGCTGCGCACGTCGTCGATGCTCTGGTCCTCGTCGCCCTCGAAGGTGATCGTGAAGTCGACGTAGGAGACGGGTTCGGCGAAGTCGTGGCGGGTGAACACCGGCACGATGGGCGTCTCGTGCACGTACTTGAAGTGCGCGAAGTCGACGCCGTTCTCGAGCACGTACTGCGGATGCATCTCCAGCGCTTCGCGATACAGGCGCTGCTGCGGGTAGTAGTCGGCGGCGCTGCTGCCGTCGGCGAAGCTGGCGAACACGTCGGGTGCGTCGAAGAACGGCTCGCGGCCCTCGACGTCGTGCCAGACGTAGATGGCCTCGTTGCGCTCGGCGACGGGGTAGGTGCGCATCCGGCGTCCGCGGTTGGGTCTGGGCTCATACGGGATGCAGACGTTGCGGCCCTCGTCGTTCCACTGCCAGCCGTGGAACGGGCATTGGATCACCTCGCCGACGACGTGGCCGCCGAAGCCGAGGTGCGCACCCAGGTGTTCGCAGTAGGCGTTCATGACGGTGACGCGGCCGGACTCCGAGCGCCACGCGACCATCTCGGTGTCGAAGTACTTCATCGCGTGCACGGCGCCGACCTCGACCTGATCCGACCACGCGACCTGGAACCAGCCGGTCGGCTTCATCGAGAGCGGCGGTTTGGCCATGTCGACAAGAATCACAGAGCCCTCTATGATTCGTCAAGTGGCCGAACCGATGACGCAG
>JAQSXQ010000169.1 GCA_029256565.1 Mycobacterium sp. | reverse complement strand
GACACCCGTTGTGTCGCAATCGGTCTCCACTCCGGCTCCGGCAGCCCGGATCACGCAGTCGATCACCGCGGTGACGCCGCCGACCCCACCGTCGCTGCTCGACGTCGTGGGTTCCGTGATCGCGGCCGTGGTGGTCAACGTCGGGTCGCTAGTGATCAACACGCTGCAGGCGCTCGAGGCACTCGTCCAGGGCCCGCCGGTGCTACCGCCGGGAAGCACCGTCACCGTGCGGAGTTCGACGATCGAGTTGAACACCGGGCAGCGCGTCGCCGCGAACTGGTACTACCCCGAGGGTGACGTACCGCCTACGCGAATGATCCTGCTGCAGCACGGGTTCCTCGCGCAGGGGCCGATGTACAGCTACACCGCGGCGAATCTGGCCGCCCGCACGAACAGCATCGTCGTGACGCCGACGCTGCCGTCGAACATGTTCGCCGGTGACGACGCCTGGCTCGGCGGATCGGGCATGGCGTCGGCGATCGCCGACCTGTTCGTGGGAGACCGTGCCGCGCTCACCCAGAGCGCCATCGCAGCCGGATACGCGACGCGCTACGGCCTGAACCCTGAAACGGCGGCCCTACCAACCAAGTTCGCGATGGCAGGCCACTCACTGGGCGGCCACCTGGTGGCGGGAGCCGCAGGGTTCCTCGCCGAGAACGGCGCCGCCCGCGACCTGGTCGGCGTCATCACGCTCGATGGCGTGCCGCTGGGAACGACGATGGCCGACGCCCTGGTGAAGCTCGACGCATACGAACTCGCGACCGGCCACTACGTGCCGATCCGCGAGATCGGCGCACCCGCCAACTACCTGAACGCGTCGAGCAACGTGAAGCAAGCCCTGTCGGCGGCACGACCCGACCGCTTCAACGGCGTCGTGCTCAACGGCGGCGTGCACATGGATTCGATGCAGGGCGGCAACCCGCTGATCCAGTTCGCGGCCTTCGTCGCCGCAGGCTTCCCGCAGCCGCAGAACCCGGCAGCAGTGCAGGAACTCGCGGTCAGCTGGCTCGACGACTGGTTCGAGGGACGGACGGACGTCGGCGACGACCTGACGCCCGGTGCGACGATCACCATCCCGACACCCAAGGGCACCGCACGTGGCGTGGTGATTGGCAAGGCGCCTGCGTTCGCGGAGATCCTGGAGTTCGCACCGTCGGGTCCGGCAGCGGTTCCAGCAACCGACGCCCAGCTCACCCGGCTAACTGCCTGAGGTTCGGCATGCTGCCCACGAGGACGTGGTGGGCGGTCGTATCTTGTCCTCATGGCTGAGCTACCCGGCTTCGACGAGCAACTCGACCGCGCGCTGCGTGCGCAGGCCGCCCGCGCCGGCGAGTCGATCGACGTCTACGTACAGCGAGCGGTCGCCGCTCGGCTGCGCAACGACCTCGAGTCGTCCGGCGACCCGGAGCACGCGGTCCTGCTCGACCTGCTGACCCGCATCGCCGAGAACACGACCACCGGCACCGTCTCGCGCCTGCATCCGGTGCTCGACGACCCGGCCCGCCTGAAGGCGCTGCGCGACACCGGCCTACTCGACTCCGATGCCGACCCCTCCTACGACCGGATCGTGTCCATGGCCGTCGAGGCGCTTGGAGTGTCCGCCGCGGCGATCTCACTGGTCGACGATCACCGCCAGTTCTTCAAGAGCGTCCTCGGCCTGCCCGAGGGGGTGCGGGAGACGCCGATGTCACGCTCGGTGTGCCGGTACGCCGTCGCCACCGGTGAGCCACTGGTGGTCGAGGACGCCCGCACCCACCCGATGCTGCACGACCACCCGGCCGTCACCGACGGCACCCTGGTGTCCTACGCAGGCATACCGCTGATCGATCCGGCCGGCCTGGCGATCGGCACGTTGTGCGTCTGGGACGACAAGCCGCACCAGTGGAGCACCAGCCACGTGCAGATCTTGGACGACCTCGCGCACATCGTCAGCGAACGCGTCTTCTCCGCGAAATAGCGTCGTGGGACGCGTTATTCACCGCTAACGTAAATGTTACGAGAACGCTTGCGAATGCGGGTTCGCACAATCGCCGAGCAAACTGTTGCATGATCTTCACGGGTACGGGGTAGTTTCAACCTCGTGAATGGCTGTGTGAAGTAGGTCACCGTGGCTACACCCGTGATGTCACCCCGCGCCGGCGTCCGGCTCCCGGATTCCGTACCCGAGCCCGAAGCCGCCAGGCGGTCGCTGCCCGACCTGCTGCGGCGCGACCCGCTGCACACGGTCGTCACGATCGTCATCGACGTGGCAGCAGCCGTTGCGGCCGTTGCCGCCGCACTGGCACTGGGCCGCGGCTCTGAGACCCAGGCGCTGGTCGGAGCGCTCCCATGGCTGTTCGTGCCAATGGTTCTCGCGCTGCTGGCATCACACGCGATGTACCGCCGGAGCCTGCGCCGGAACTTCCTCGACGAGATCGGACCCGTCGAGACGTCGGTCGCCCTGGCGACGCTCCTCCTGCTGACGATCATGCTGGCCGCGGGCTCGGAGGGCAGGCCCGGCGAGGTCGTGGCCCGGATTTGGGTGTGCGCGGCGGTGCTGCTGCCCGCAGCGCGACTCGTCCGCGCAGTCCTGCAACGCATGCTCAGACAGCGTTTCCGGTCCGCTGCGCCCGCACTCGTGATCGGCGACGGACCGATATCGCATCAAATAATCTCCCGCATGCAGCAAATGCCCGAATACGGTTTGCTGCCGGTAGGTATATTGCGCGCAAGTTCCTACGTTCCGCGTGAGCGCGACGATCTGCCGGATTTCCTGAACGTGCCCCACCTCGGCGCTCCGCTGGACCTCGAGGAGGTCGCCCGCGCCACGCACGCGGAGGAATTGATCGTCGGCTTCTGCGAGGACGTGCACTTCGACGACATCGTCGGGGCCGTCCGTGCGGCCCAGCGCCTCGGCATGCGGGTCTGGGTCGTGCCGCGACTGCACGACGCGGTCGGCAACCGCGCACGCGTCGAACACCTCGGCGGCCTGCCCCTGCTGGTCCTGCCGCACGTCAACCCGCTGGGCTGGCAGTTCTGGGTCAAGGGCTTCTTCGACCGCGTACTGACCACGATCGGCCTGATCATGATCTCGCCGATCTTCCTCGGATTGGCGCTGCTGGTGCGGCTCAGTTCGCCGGGCCCGATCTTCTTCAAGCAGAAGCGGGTTGGCCGCGACGGCAAGGTCTTCGACTGCTACAAGTTCCGGTCGATGCGACCGCCGCGGGAGTCCGACGCCCAGTTCGAGCTGAAGTCGGGCGCCGCACCGGGCGGGGTCGAAGGGATCGACCGCCGCACCCGGATCGGCAAGTTCATGCGCCAGACGTCGCTCGACGAACTGCCGCAGCTGCTCAACGTCATCAAGGGCGACATGAGCCTCGTCGGCCCGCGACCCGAGCGGCCCGAGTTCGTCGCGCTCTTCGAGGCGCAGATCCGCCGCTACGGCGAACGTCACCGCGTGAAGGCCGGCGTCACCGGATGGGCGCAGGTGCACGGTCTACGCGGTCAGACGTCGATCGCCGACCGCGCGGAGTGGGACAACTACTACATCGAGAACTGGTCGATCTGGCTCGACGTCAAGATCCTGTTCCTCACCGTGCGCGCGGTGCTCAAGCGCGCCGAGGACTGAGCGCGACGCCATGACGCTGCCCGTGCTGCTCGCCCTTGGCACGGTCGCGGCCGCGATCGCCGTGTTCACCACCGCCGCGATCTACCGCAGACCACAACGCGGACTGCTGATCCTGGCCGCCCTCACACCGCTGCACGGGCTGCTCGGCATCCTGCCGCTGCCCGGCATCGCGGCCGGGTGGAAGGAGGGCCTGCTGATCCTCACCGCGGTCTGCGCGTGGCTGCGGCGCGCCCGCACGCCCGTGCCCCACCGCCGGGCGCCCCTGCACGTGCCCTGGTGGCCTGCCGCCGCGCTGTGGCTTGCCGTCGGAAGCGTCTCGGCGATCGTGGTCTTCGGCTGGTTCGGCCTGTTCGCCATCAAGGTGACGTTCTTCTTCGTCGCCGTCGTGGCCGTCATGTGGTTCGCCCCGTTCGACGGTCGCGACCGCGACCACTTCGTCAGCATCCTGATGGGGATGGCGGTGCTGACGTCGTTCGTCGGCATCGGCCAATTGATCGTGGGGCCCGGCACTTTGGTGTCACTCGGCTACGAGTACGGCCGTGAGGTCAGGACCTCGGGCGGGCTGCTCAGAACGTTCAGCACCTTCGTCCAGCCGTTCCCGTTCGGGCTGTACGTGATGCTCGCGCTGCTCGTGGGCGGCGCCGTCGCACTCGCCGAGCCATGGCGCCGGCGCAACCTGGTGTTCCTCTCACTGTCGCCGATCATGGTCGTCGCGATGGCCAGCTCCATCGTGCGGGCCGCCATCCTCGGACTCGTCGTCGGCATGCTGTGGCTGGCGGTGCTGAGGTTCCGCTCGCTGTTCCTGCCGTTGGCGGTGGGCGCCGTGGCCGTCGCGGTGGTCATCCCGTTCGTGCCGTCCATTTCCCGGGTGTTCCTGTCGTCGAGCAGCCTCGGGGAACGGGGCGCCGGGTGGAGCGACATCATCGACAGCATCCTCGTGCACCCGGTGGGGCTGGGTCTCGGCGCGAGTGGTGCTGCGGCGGACCGGATGTCGACCGCGCAGGGCGTGACGTTCAGCGGCGTGTCGACGAACTATCAGCCCGACAACTACTACGTGAAGATGCTGCTCGAACTCGGCCCGGTAGGGCTGTGGCTCGTGCTGGCGATCTTCATCACCGCGGTGACGTGGACGACCCGTCTGGCATGGACGCTGCCCGGCCGCGACGGTGCGCTCGCGCTCGGCATCAGCGCATCGCTGATCGCAGGCATGGTGGCCAGCCTGGTCGCCACCTATCTCGAGATCTTCCCGATCGATGTCTACTTCTGGCTCTTCCTGGGGGTGATTGGATGCGCAGCAGCGCAGCACGATGCGTCTACGGAGCGCTTGCTCTCCGGCCCGGCGGCAGCGGGGTACAGACCTACATCCGCGAGTACCTGAGAGAGGTCCCCGCGCTCCTGCCCGACGCCGAGATCGCCGCCGTCGTACAGCGCGACGCCGTCGACGATCTGCCCCGCGAGGTGCGTCCGCTGCCGCGGCCGGTGTCATCGGGCGCCGTCCGCGCCGTCCTCGGCGGCGTGCCGACCTACTCCTGCACCGCCTTCCACGCCCTCGACGTCGACCTGCCCGTCGCCACGCGCGCGTTCACGGTCGCCACCGTGCACGATCTATCGGTGTTCGACATGCCATCGGCGTCGACCAGGTTCCGCGCCGCAGGCGAGCGGCGACTCGTCGGCCACGCGCTGCGCAAGGCCGATCTACTGCTCGCGGTGTCACAGTTCACCGCCGAACGCATCAAGGCGATCAGCGGCCGCGACTCCGCCGTGGTCGAACTCGCACCCGCGTCCTGGGCGCGGCCACCGGAGGCGGGCATGGTCGCCGCGGTGCGGGCGAAGTACGGCCTACCGGAGCGGTTCGTCCTGCAGGTGGGCACCGTCGAACCGCGCAAGGACGTGGCACTGGTCGCCGAGGCTGC
>JAQSXQ010000168.1 GCA_029256565.1 Mycobacterium sp. | reverse complement strand
TCGCGCAGCGGCGGCCGGACGATCTTCGGCGCCTTCGCCTTTCGCGCCTTCGCCCTGGCCTTGGCCTGGGCGGCGTTCTTCGGCCGTCCCGGCGCGTCGGTGGGCCGTTGCATCGGGCTCGTGCCCGGGCCCGATCCCTTCGACCGGGGCGGGCGCTGGTCGCGCACCGGCCTGCGGCCGCGGGTCGGAGCGTCGGCGGCGCGGCGCGCGACGGCACCGTCACGAGCCGGCCTGCGCACCTTGCCGTCGGCCTGCTTGCCCCCGCGACGCACTGGTTCTCTCCGCTTGGCCATCACGACACTTCCCTTCCCACAACCTTCTCCAGCGCGCGCAGCCGAACCGATGCACTGCGGGGGTTCAAATCGATCTCCGTTTGGGGCGCCTTCTCGGCGCCACGGGTCAGCGAGGCGAACTCGGGCTCGTAGCCGGGTAGTTCGACGGGCAGACCCTCGGGTGATCGGGACGCCGTGGCGGCGGTGAACACCGTCTTGACGATCTTGTCCTCCAGGGACTGGTAGGCCATCACCACGACGCGGCCGCCGACGGCCAGCGCGTCGAGCGAGGCGGGCAGGGCGTCGCGCAGCGAGTCCAACTCACCGTTGACCGCGGTGCGCAGCGCCTGGAAGGTGCGCTTGGCCGGGTGACCGCCGGTGCGACGGGTCGCGGCGGGAATCGACGCGTACAGCACCTCGACCAGTTCGCCGGTGGTGCGCAACGGGTTTCGGGCGCGCCTGCGGCCGATCTCGGCGGCGATCCTGGAGGCGAAGCGCTCGTCGCCGTAGTCGCGCAGCACCCGGGCCAGGGCCTTCACGTCGTAGGTGTTGACGATGTCGGCGGCCGTCAGCGGCGCATCGGGGTCCATCCGCATGTCCAGCGGCGCGTCGTGCGAGTAGGAGAAGCCGCGCTCGACCCGGTCCAGCTGCATGGAGGACACCCCGAGGTCGAACAGCACGCCGTCGATCGCGCCCTCGCTGCGGTCGTCCCAGTAGCCGTCGTAGCGGGTGCGGACGAACCGCACGCGGTCGGAGAAGGGCGCGAGCCGCTCCCCCGCGATGGCCAGTGCCGACGGGTCGCGGTCGAGGCCGACGAGCCGTAGACCGGGGAGGTCGGTGAGGAAGCGTTCGGCGTGGCCGCCTGCGCCGAGCGTGGCGTCGACGAGGACCGCGCCGCTGCCGTCCGGGCTGCGCCGGGTCAGTGCCGGCGTGAGCAGTTCGACGCAGCGGTCGAGGAGCACGGGCACGTGCGGCGTGCGGTCGGGGCCGGTAGTCGAGTCGGGCATCGGAACCGGCCTCCCCTCAGTGCGCCGCAGAAGATGTCGTGCCCCTGTCTCGAGGTCCCTGTCCGAGATCGCGAACCTGGCGTCGGGGAAGTACGTCAGGGTCGGTTCGGACAGAGGCCACGAGACACGGGCATCGGCAGGGTTGGCCTCCGGATCAGATGATGTCGCGCAGAGTTTCATCGCTGGCCGCGGAGAAGTTCTCTTCGTGGGCTGCCTGGTATTCCTGCCAGGCTTCGGCGTCCCAGATCTCCAGGTACGTGATCGAACCGGTGACCACGCACTCCTTGGTCAGGTTCGCGTACCGGCGATGGTCGGCGGTCAGCGTGATCCGGCCTTGGGCGTCCGGGTGCTGTTCGTCGGTCGCCGCGGCGAGGTTTCGCAGGTAGGCCCTGGCCTCCGGATTGCTCCGCGATGCCTGGGTCAGACGCTCCGCGAGTGCTTCGAACTCCGCACGGGGGTAGACGGCGAGGCTGTGGTCTTGGCTCTTGGTGACCATCAACCCCCCTGCCAGTGCGTCGCGGAACTTGGCGGGCAGCGTGAGCCGCCCCTTGTCGTCGAGCTTTGGCGTGTAGGTGCCGAGAAACATCCCCGCACCTCCCACCCGGAGCCCCATTCGCTCCGCTGTGCGCCACTTTACCCCACAATCCCCCACTTTGTTCCACTTAGCGGTGCGAGTTCTCCCCCATCCCCCACCGACCACCACTGACGCGGGGCTGGCAGGCGGGAGCGCCCACACCGATGACCAGTTGATGACGGATAACCGCAGCTCGCGCGCCCGCGGCCGAAAGTGGGGCGTGGTGGGGCTACCGGCCCCATTCGCACCGCTGCAGAAGTGCGCCCGGCGTGTCGAGACGAGGCGCGCCTAGACGAAAAAAGGGGCAGCTCCTTACGGAGCTACCCCTGTGTCGGGAAGACGACGACTACTCGTCGAACCGGCGCCGGAAACGATCCTCCATGCGACTGGTGAAGGAACCGCCCGAACCCTTGGCCTTGCGCGGCCGTGCCGATCCGGTCTCGGGTGCCGACTTGTCTCGGCCGCCGGCGACGCGCGGCCCGGTGATCGCGAACACCACGCCACCGAACATCACGATGAAACCCACCACGGAGAGAACGGGCAGACTCCCGATCCACGTGGCCCGCAAGGCAATGCCGGCAACCAGTAGAGCGAGACCGAGCACGAAGAGCACTCCGCCTTGGAGCCTGCGCCGCGCCGAGGGCGCCCGCAGGTTTCCCCCGCGAACGCTCGACGCGAACTTGGGGTCCTCGGCGTAGAGAGCGCTCTCGATCTGGTCGAGCATGCGCTGCTCATGATCGGAGAGTGGCATCCGTGCCTCCCTAATTGCCGCGGGCCGTAGTTCGTTCGAACTCGTATAACGTCGGGTATGCCCGCTTGGACGGACACCCAACACTGATGATACGAGGTCAATCTGAGCCGTACCACCTAGTTCAATGCTCGATTGTACGGCCCGCTGCGAGTGGGCGAGATACCACGTCGAGCAGTCGATGATGAGAACGATTTCGGAGTTCGAACCGTGAAGGGCAACCGGCGTTGGCGACGTTTCTGATCGACCTGTCACCGGCCGACATGCAGCGGCGGCTTCGCGACGCGCTCGCCGTCTACGTCGAAGCGATGCGCTACCCCCGCGGCACCGAGGAGCAGCGTGCCTCGATGTGGCTGGAGCACACGCGGCGCCACGGCTGGAAGGCGGTCGCGGTCGTCGAGACGGGGACCGACGGCGGCACCGGCGGTGCGCCCGACTCCCCCGAGGCCATCGCCTCGGCTCCCCTGCTCGGCGTCGCCTACGGCTACTGCGGCGCCCCCGACCAGTGGTGGCAGCAGCAGGTCGTCGCAGGTCTACAGCGCGGCGGCACCGACTCCGGCCGCATCACCGACCTGATGACGAGCTACTTCGAACTCACCGAACTGCACATCCGACCCAGCGCGCAGGGCCGCGGCCTCGGCGAGGCGCTGGCCCGCCGACTCCTCGACGGCCGCACGGAATCGCACGTACTGCTGTCGACGCCGGAGATCAACGGCGAGGCCAACCGGGCCTGGCGGCTGTACCGCAGGCTCGGGTTCACCGACGTGATCCGCGGCTACCACTTCGCCGGCGATCCGCGTCCGTTCGCGATCCTGGGCCGCAGCCTGCCCCTTTGAGCTCATCGAGCCGCCTGGTCTGGCACGATGACCGGGTGCACGCCAGGCGTCGCCAGCGGCTGCTGGCCCTGCTCCTCCTTCTGATCATCGTGCCGACCGCCGCGGGCTGCGTGCGGGTCCGGGCCTCGATCACCGTCTCGCCCGACGACCGGGTCTCCGGCCAGATCGTCGCCGCCGCGAAACCCCGCAACGCCGACGACAAGGGACCGCAGCTGCTCAACACGTTGCCGTTCAGCAACAAGGTGTCGGTGTCGCCCTACTCGCGCGACGACTTCGTCGGCACCCAGGCCGTGTTCTCCGACCTCACGTTCGCCGAACTGCCGCAGCTGGCAGGCATGAACCGGGACGCCGCGGGCGTCGACATCAACCTCCGCAGGGCAGGCGATCTCGTCATCCTCGAAGGCCGTGCCGACCTGACCTCGCTCAGTGATTCCGAGGCCGACGTGTCGCTGAGCGTGTCCTTTCCCGGCGAGGTCACCTCCACCAACGGCGACCAGGTGTCGACCGAGATCGTCGAGTGGAAGCTCCGGCCCGGCGTCGTCAGCACCATGAACGCCCAAGCCCGCTACACCGATCCGAGCGCGCGCTCGTTCACCGGCGCCGCCATCTGGCTGACGGTCGGTTCGTTCCTCGTCGCCGGGGTGATCGGCGCGCTGGCGTGGAACAGCAGGGACCGCAACCCCGTGCTCGCCAACCCGCACGACCCTGCGCGCTAGGTCGGTCGGCAGGCTCTACTCTTCAAGTGCACGACTCTTCAGGGCAACGGGTGTCGATCGAAGAAAGGGGCGTCCGCTGAGCGTGGATGCAGCGGCACCGTCGGCCGTGGAACTGGTGGCCGCGGTCACCGAACGACTGGGCGAGTACCTCCGCGAGCGTCGGCGCGACGCCGCCTACATCGGCGAGGACTACGCAGAACTCACCGCCGGGCTCGAGGAGTTCGTGCTCCGCGGGGGCAAGCGGTTGCGACCGGCCTTCGCGTACTGGGGATGGCGCGCCGTCGCCGACCCCGAGGCCACGGCCACCGACCCGATGCCGCCCGACGTGCTCCGCCTCGTCTCGGCGCTCGAACTGCTGCACGCATGTGCACTGATCCACGACGACGTCATCGACGCCTCGGCCACCCGGCGCGGGCTGCCGACGGTGCACATGCTGTTCACCGACCTGCACCGAGGCCGCGACTGGCACGGCAACTCCGAACAGTTCGGGCTGTCGGCGGCGATCCTCATGGGCGACCTGTCGCTGGTGTGGGCCGACGACGTCGTCGCGACCTCGGAGCTGCCGGTGGACGCGTACCGCCGCGTGCGACGCGTCTGGTCGGACATCCGCACCGAGGTCCTCGGCGGCCAGTACCTCGACATCGCCGCCGAGTCCGGCCGCGCCGAGACCGTCGCGTCGGCCCTGAACGTCTGCACCTTCAAGACCGCGTCCTACACCGTCTCGCGCCCGTTGCAGTTCGGCGCCGCGGCCGCCGCCGACCGACCCGACGTGCAGGCCATCTTCCACGAGCTGGGCAACGACCTCGGCGTCGCGTTCCAGCTCCGCGACGACGTCCTCGGCGTGTTCGGCGATCCTGCGGTCACCGGCAAGCCGTCGGGCGACGACCTGCGCTCGGGCAAGCGCACCGTGCTGCTCGCCGAAGCCCTCGAACGCGCCGACCAGACCGACCCGGTGGTCGCGAAGCTGCTGCGCACGTCCATCGGCACCGAGCTGACCGACGACCAGGTCCGCGAATTGCGTTCGGCCATCGAGTCCGTCGGCGCGCTGGCCGCGGTCGAGACGCGCATCGATGAACTCACCCACCGCGGGCTCGACGTCCTCGCCGCCGCACCGATCGACGATCACGCCAAGGTCGGTCTGTCCGAACTCGCCAGATTGGCGTCGACCCGGTCCGCCTGACGCCCATGGCCACGTCCTCCGCACCGACGCAGGAGTCGGAATCCCGTCCCCGCAAGGGGGTGTCGGGTCTCGTCGACTTCATCCGGTCGCCCGACGGCAAACCGGCACGCCTGGGATTCCTCGGCGCGTGTCTGATCACCCTCGGCGGGCTCGGCGCGGGCAGCACGCGCCTGCACGATCCGCTGCTCGAAT
>JAQSXQ010000167.1 GCA_029256565.1 Mycobacterium sp. | reverse complement strand
AGCGGGCGGCCCGTCTTGATGGCCAGTTGCTGCACCTTGACGATCTTCTCGCCGTAGACCTCGCCGAGGCTGCCGCCGAACACGGTGGCGTCCTGGCTGAAGATGCAGACGTCGCGGCCGTCGATGGTGCCGTAGCCGGTGACGACGCCGTCGCCGACCGGACGGTTCTGCTGTAGGCCGAAGTTGGTGCTGCGGTGCCGTGCCAGCGCGTCGAGTTCGACGAACGAACCCTCGTCGAGCAGGGCGAGGATGCGCTCGCGCGCAGTGAGCTTGCCCTTGGCGTGCGTCTTCTCGACGGCTGTCTCGCCGACCGGATGCAGCGCCTCTTCGGCGCGCTTGCGCAGGTCGGCGAGCTTGCCCGCGGTGGTGTGGATGTCGATCTCGTGGCTTTCGGCCGGCTGAGAAGTCCCCGCAACGCTCGTCATGACTAGGGATGCTATCGACTGGCTCCGGCGATGACTCAATCGGCTGCAACCGGACGCCGCTGACGACGCACCGATCCCACCTGCGAGAGTTTGCCGGGAGTTGTCGTCAACCCCTTTTTGCTGTTTCATGTATCCAGCATTCGGCGCGCCTGGACGGACACGCCGTGACGCTCATGGAAACAAAGACATTCGGAAGGAACTCCGCCGTGCGTCAAGACCGTGCTTCACGCGGCTCTGACGCACCTCGCGTGGCGATTGCGCACGATTATCTGACGCAACGCGGTGGTGCCGAGAAGGTCGTGCTATCGATGAGCCGCGCCTTTCCGGATGCGCCGATTTACACATTGCTGTACGACCCCGCGAACACTTATCCGGAATTCGCTGAGCGCGACATTCGCGTATCCCGCATCAACGGCATCGGGCTCTTCCGCAAGTACCACCGCGCAGCGCTGCCGATCCTGCCGCTGGCCGCGAACTCCATCAAGATCGACGCCGACGTGGTCGTGACCAGTTCCAGCGGGTGGGCGCACGGGTTCCAGACCACCGGCCGCAAGCTCGTGCACTGCCACTCGCCGGCACGATGGCTGTACTTCCAGGACAAGTACCTCGGCGACGACGCGGGGCTGGCAAAGCGCGCCGCGTTGGCCGCCACGTCGGGCTACCTGCGAGCCTGGGATCGTCGCGCCGCCGCATCGTGCGACCGCTACCTCGCGGTCTCGACCGTGATTCAGCAGCGCATCGCCGACGCCTACGGAATCTCCGCCGACGTGCTGCCGTCGCCGGTCGCGATGACGCGTTCCAGCGCCACCGAGCCGGTACCCGAACTCCTCGACTGGCTGGGCGGTCAGGATCCCGACGAGGCCTTCTACCTCTGCGTCTCGCGTCTGCTGCCCTACAAGAACGTCGACGCGGTGGTCGGCGCGTTCGCAGGCCGACCCCAACGCCTCGTCGTGGTCGGGCGCGGTCCGGACGCCGAACGCATCGCGGCGACGAAGACGCCGAACGTGCTGATGCTCTCGGATCTCACCGATGCGCAGATGTCGTGGCTCTACCAGCACAGCCGCGCGCTGGTCGCCGCGAGCTACGAGGACTTCGGCCTGACGCCCATCGAGGCAGGGGTCTGGGGTAGGCCCAGCGTGGTGCTGCGATGGGGCGGCTTCCTCGACACCGTTGCCGAAGGCATCACCGGCGTCTACTTCGACAGTCCGGAGTCCGCGTCCATCTCCGAGGCGCTCGATCGGTTCGAGAACTCGTCGTTCGACCCGGACAAGGTCAAGCTCCACGTCGAGCAGTTCACCGAGGAGCGCTACTCCGCGGCCCTGCACGCGGCGGTCGACGAGCTGGCGGCCCGTCCCTCATGACGGTCAGGACTGCCGTCGTCACGGGCATCACCGGACAGGACGGGCACTACCTCACCGAACTGCTGCTGGCCGAGGGCGTCCGAGTGCACGGCATCACGCGCTCGCTCGCCAACGCCGCAGAGGTTCGCCCCGAGGTGACGATGCACGAGGCGGCCCTGACACGGACGGACGCGGTCGCCGCCGTGCTCGACGCCGTCGAACCCGACATGGTGTTCCACCTCGCGGGGATGTCGTCGGTCGCGGCCTCCTGGGCCGACCCCGTGCAGGCGACCGAGGTCAACGCGCTCACCACGGCCGCGATCCTCGACGCCTGCCTGCGCATCCAGGATCGCACCGGCGAGCAGATCACCGTGGTCAACGCCTCGAGCCAGGAGATCTTCGCGGGATCGCCGGGCGGCGTGGACACCGAGACCACTGCCGTGGCGCCCACGTCGCCCTACGGGGCAGGCAAGGCGCTTGGCCATCACCTGTGCCAGATCTACCGCGCCCGAGGGCTGCAGGCCGCCAACGCCATCCTCTACAGCCACGAGTCGCCGCGGCGGCCCGAGCGATTCGTGACGCGCAAGATCACCAGGGCCGTCGCGAGGATCGCCGCGGGCAGGCAGGCCGGCTTGACCCTGGGTGACGTGAGTGTGCAGCGCGATTGGGGTTGGGCCCCCGACTACGTCGATGCGATGTACGCGATGGCACTGCGGGGCGTCGGTGACGACTACGTCGTCGCCACCGGGCAAGCACATTCGATAGCCGACTTCGTCGCAATTGCCTTCGCCGCAGCGGGCATCAGTGACTGGCAGGACATGGTGGTCAGCGACGAGAGTCTGATCCGCCCTGCCGACCGGCCCGCAATGGTCGGTGACGCGACGAAGGCGTGGGACCTCCTGCACTGGAAGCCCACCAAGTCCTTCCACGACATCGTGGTCAACATGGTCGATTCCGACTTACTCCAGGAGCGAGACGCGTGATTCCAGAACCGTTCAAGGCAGATCCCGAAGACCGTGCGAGGAAGCTGGCGGCGGCGCCGGGGCTGAAGTTGCCGCCGGACCCCGAGTGGGAGGTGGGCCCGGACGGCCGCGTCGTGGCCTACAAGATGCAGGGGATGACGTTCGCCCGCAAGGCGCGAAACCGCATCGCCACCATCCTGTTCAACATGCTGATCACCTACATCCCATCGCACTTCGTGCGGCAGAACTTCCTGCGCGTGGTCGGCGGCACCACGATCGGCAAGAAGTCCACGCTCATGCGCGGCGTCACGGTGTTCGATCCCGAGTTCCTCACGATCGGCAACTACACCACCATCGGATTCCGCTGCTTCCTCGATTCGCGGGCAGGCATCTCGATCGGCGACAACGTCAACATCGCCAGCGACACCCACATCCTGGGCGGCGGTCACGACATCAACCACCCGGACTTCCTCCCCATGCCGATCCCGACCGTCATCGAGGACTACGTGTGGATCGCCAGCCGGGCGATGATCCTGCCGTCGCACATCAAGCGCGGCGCCGTGGTGGCGGCGCACGCCGTGGTCACCAAGGACATCGAGGAACTCGAGGTCGTCGGCGGCGTGCCCGCCAAGGTGCTGACCAAGCGCAACCCCGAGGCGCTGAAGTACAGCAGCCCTTACCGCCCGCTGTTCTTCTGATGGCGGTCGACCTCAAGGAGTACCGCCTGATCTACGTCGGGCCGCGCAACCACGTCACCGCCATCGGTGACTACACCGAAGACCTGATCGCCGCCTTCCGGCCGCACTTCGGTGACGTTGCGGGCGTGCGGGTCTCGGGGCCCGGTGACGAAACCTGGGCGGACGTTCGCAACGTGCGTCGGCAGATCCGGAGCCTCGTCGACTCGTGGCCGGCGGGCAAGGTGCTGGTGCACTCCGAGATCGGGTGCGGCATGCTGTCGCCGTTCTGGTCGATCGCCGGGCTCAAGGGCATCCCGGTCACGCTGACGGCGCACGACCCGCCCCAGGCGCTGTGGTTCATCGCCCGGACCCGGTTCGTGGGGAAGCACAAGCTGCTGATGCACGGCTTCCACTACCCGCTGCGGCCCTTCTCGCGGTGGCTCGAGGGACGGGTCAACGGACGACGGGACATCTTCGCGCTGAGCAAGACCGGTCAGGCGTCCATCGACAGGGTGTACCCGAACTCGCACACCCACTACGTGCCGTACCGGGTCGCCGAGAAGCCGACCGTGAAACCGGCCGAGGATCGGCCGAAGGCCATCGGGTTCTTCGGACTCGTGTACCGCGGCAAGGGTTTCGACCAGATCGAGCAGATCCGCAAGGAGCTGCCGGACCACATCCTGATCCGGGTCGCCGGCCGCGGCACGGAGGCGCTGCCACGCATGGACGGGGTGGAGATCGTCGGCGGGGTCGACGGAGCCGAAGAGGACGCGTTCTTCGAGTCCGTGCGCGCCATCGTGATTCCCTACGGCAAGCGGCACTTCTACGCAGACACCTTCCCGGCGTCGTCTGTGGCGGCGCACGCGCTGGCGTACCGCACCCCGATCATCGCCACCGGCTACGGATCGCTGGCCGAGTTCGGTCCCGAGACCGGTGCGGTGGTGGTGCCGATGGGCGACGGTGACCCGAATGCGTTGCCACCCGGCTTCACCGAGGCGATCGCGTCGTTCGTCGACGACGACGCCCGCGTCACCGAACTGGGCAAGCACGCCGACCGCACCCGCGAGGAGCGGTCGACACCGCGGACGGCCGAGGCGTTCGTGGCGGCGTGGTCGAAGATCCTGGGCCGTCAGCACGGAAGTGACTGACACCTCGACGCCGGGCGCGGCTGCCCCGCGCAACATCTTCAAGACGCTGATCGCCGTGGGATGGATGTACGGCGGCCGCGGCATCGGCATGCTGTGGACACTGGCGCTGGTCGGCAAGCTCAGCGTCGGCGACTACGGCAGGTACGGCATGGGTTTCGCGCTGTCGGCCGTCGTCGGTCCGCCGCTGGACAACCCGTTCAACGTGCGTGCGATGCGCGAGGCCGACGAGCACTTCCAGGCCGAGCGCACCAGCAGGTTCCTGCTCGGGTTGACGCTGATGATCGCCGGCGCCTGCCTGATCGAGGTCAACTACATCGCCTGGTTCGGCCTCGCCATCGCCGGCGGCGAGATGGTGTTCAAGTCCTATCAGAGCCAGCACTTTCGGGACGGGCATCCCCAGCTCACCTGGCGCATGGACACCATCCGCCAGATCACCAGCGTGGCGATCGCGGGCAGCTATCTGTTCGGGGCCGACGACCCCAGCCTGCAGGTGGCGAGCCTGCTCTACTGCTCGCCCTACCTGGTGGTGCTCGTGCTCGCCGCACGCCGCGTCTGGGGTCACCGACCGGGCGTTCCCGGTCCGCCGCGGCTGATCCTCGCGCTCGTCGGCGAGATGCTCGGCATGTGCCTCTATCTCCAGGGTGACGTGCTGCTGCTCGGCTTCCTCACCGACGACACGACGGTCGGGTACTACGCGCTGACGGTGACGGTGACGGTCGCGCTGGCTGCCATCGGGCAGTCGTTCGCCATGACCTACAACGAACCGTTGCGCCGCAGCGGCGGTGACCTCTCGACCGGCCCGTCGCTCAAGCACATCGTGCTGCTCGGGCTGGGCACCGGGGGACTGGTCGTCATCACCGGCATCGTGCTGCTGCTGACCCCGGCTCCGACCGAACTCGGCGTGGCCATGCTCATCATGTCCGCCTTCTGTGCGATGCGGACGATGAGTTCGGTGCTCGCGGTGATTCTCTACGCGCAGCGGCG
>JAQSXQ010000166.1 GCA_029256565.1 Mycobacterium sp. | reverse complement strand
CAGCGCGCCATCGAGATCCAGGACGGCGTGATCGCCAACCCCGAGATCCTCGAGTTCCAGAAGCGCGAGGCCGAGTACCCGCACGCTGCGCGCTGAGGCGGGCGAGAAACTGGCACGGACTGCCTAGTTCTTCGTCGACTCGACCGAATGTGCGGTAACTTCTCCTCGACACACCGACTGGCCGCAGCCGAGGAGTTTCTACGGTGGATGCGACACCTTTCGGGCATTACCAGTTGCAGATGCTGCTGGGCCGAGGCGGCATGGGCGAGGTCTACCAGGCCTACGACACCAAGACCGACCGCATCGTCGCGCTCAAGGTCCTCCCGCCGCACATGGCCGCCGACGAGGTCTTCCAGCAGCGGTTCCGCCGCGAATCGCAGGCCGCCGCGGGGGTGAACGACCCGCACGTCGTCCCCATCCACGGCTACGGCGAGATCGACGGCAGGCTCTACCTGGACATGCGGCTGATCGAAGGCCGCACGCTCGGCGCCATCCTCGCCGAGGACAAGAAGCCACTCGATCCCGCGACGGCGGTGTCGGTGATCGAGCAGGTCGCCAGCGCACTGGACGCCGCGCACGCCAAGGGCCTGATCCACCGCGACGTCAAGCCGTCGAACATCCTGCTGACCGACCGGGACTTCGCCTACCTCATCGACTTCGGTCTGGTGCGCACCGCGGGCGAGGCGGGGATGACGACGGCGGGCAACACCCTTGGCACGTTGGGCTACATGGCGCCGGAGCGGTTCGAGGGCGGGCCGATCGACGGTCGCGCGGACACCTACGCACTGGCGTGCGTGCTCTACGAGCTGCTGACCGGCGTCCGGCCGTATCAGGCCGACAGCCTCGAGCAGCAGATCGCCGGGCACATGATGTCGCCGCCACCGAAGCCGTCGGCCAGCGACCCGAAGCTCGGCGCGTTCGACGACGTCATCGCCACGGGCATGGCGAAGAAGCCGATCAAGCGGTACCAGACCGCGGCCCAGCTGGCGGGCGCTGCGCGGCGGGCGCTGACCGCACCGGTGCCGAGGGCGCGCTCGATCCGGACCAGCGGACGGCATTCCGCGCCCTTGCCGACCGGTCACCAAACCACGCCGTGGCGGGCGCTGGCGGTGTCGAGCGCCGTCGTGGTGCTGGCGGGCCTGTGCGCGTTCGGGGCGTGGCAGCTGTGGGGATCGCCTGCTCGGGACACCCAGCCGGTCGGGGTGGCCGAGTCGACGGTGCCCGCGGTGGCGCCGGACGGAGCGGTACCCCAGATCGCGGCGACCGTGCCGCCGGACGTCCGTGCCACGGGTCGCCTCGTGATCGGCGTCAATACGCCTTACGCGCCCAACGAGTTCGAGGATTCCTCCGGCGAGATCGTCGGCTTCGACGTCGACCTGATGAACGCGATCACCCGCGTGCTCGGCCTGTCGGCGGACTACCGCGAGACCGCGTTCGAGAGCATCATGCCTTCGGTCGGCGGCGGCAGCTTCAACGTGGGGATGTCGTCGATCACCGACACCGCCGAGCGGGAGAAGACCGTCGACTTCGTGACCTACTTCCAGGCGGGCACGCTGTGGGCCAAGCGCGCAGGCGGGTCCGTCGACCCGGACGCGGCGTGCGGGCTGCGGGTGGGCGTGCAGTTCGCGACGATCCAGGAGACCACCGAGCTGCCCGCCAAGAGCGCCACCTGCACGGCCGCCGGGCTGGCGCCGATCGACATCGTGGTCTACAGCCGCCAGGACGATCTCACCCAGGCGCTGCTCGCCGGTGACGTCGAGGCGATGTCGGCCGACTCCCCGGTCACGGGCTTCGCGGTGAAACTCAGTGCGGGCGCGCTGGAGCCGGCCGGCGAGATCTTCGACGTCGCGCCGTACGGCTATCCCGTCGCGAAGGGTTCGCCGCTCGCCGAGTCGCTGCGGTTGGCGGTCGAGCACCTCATCGCCACCGGCGAGTACCGCACCATCGCCACGATGTGGGGTGTCGAGAAGGGCATGATCGACGCGCCCACGATCAACGCCGCCGTCGGATGATCCGGTGAACGACCCGGTCGTCACGCCGGTGCCCGGTGCGCCGAATCTCCTTCTCGGCGCGTACGACGTCGGCACGGTCGGCTACCGCGCCGAGGAGTTCTTCGTTTCCGGGATAGCGAGTTCGTTTGCTGGCGGTCAGCCTGAAGCCGACTACACCACCCGCATCGTCGTGCTGACGCCCACCGACCCGGCCCGGTTCAGCGGGACGGTGATCGTGGAGTGGCTCAACGTCAGTGGCGGCCTCGACGCGCCCGCGGTGTGGTTCATGGCGCACCGCGAGATCGTCCGCGCGGGCCACGCCTACGTCGCGGTGTCCGCGCAGCGGGTCGGGATCGAGGGCGGCGCCAGCCTGGGCCTGGACATGTCGCTCAAGACGCAGAATCCGCAACGGTATTCGGCACTGCACCATCCCGGTGACGCGTACGCCTACGACGTGTTCAGCCAGGCCGGACGCGTGGTGCGCGACGCCGACGTCCTCGGCGGCCTCACCCCGGAAACGGTGGTGGCGGTGGGAGAGTCGCAGTCCGCGCTGTTCCTCACGACGTACGTCAACGTCGTCGACGCGGCGGCGCAGGTGTACGACGGGTTCCTGGTGCATTCCCGCTTCGGCCCGGCAGCGCCGCTCGACGGCAGCTCGATCTTCGACGACGCCGGCGATCAGCGCGCGGTGCCGTTCACCGACGAGCTACGGGTGCCGGTGCAGACGGTGATCACCGAGACCGACCTCGTCGGTGGGGTGCGGGCGGGCTATCTCGCTGCGCGGCAACCGGACTCGGAGTGTCTCCGCGTCTGGGAGATCCCGGGTACGGCGCACGCCGACAACTACACGATCAGCGTTGGCTTCGTCGACTCCGGCGCGGCTCCGCTGGCCGACCTGGTCAAGGCCTACGCGCCGACGCGGTCGCTGATGGGCCAGGAGTTGCCCTACGCCATCAACTTCGCGCCACAGCACCACTACGTGCTGCAGGCCGCGATCGCGAGGCTCGTCGAGTGGGTGCGCACCGGCGCCACGCCGCCCTGCGCCCCGCCGATCGACGTGACCGACGCCGCCGAACTCGTACTGGACGACCACGGTCTGGCGTCCGGCGGAGTCCGCACGCCGTGGGTCGACGTGCCGGTGGCCCGGACGTCGGGCCTCCCGCCGGGCGATACGCCGACGGCCAACGTGATGGCGCTGCTGTTCGGCTCCGGCGAGGTGTTCGACGCCGACACACTCGCCCGGCTCTACCCGGGCGGCTCCGCCGACTACCTCGGGCGGTTCACCGACGCGCTCGACACGGCGATCGCGGCCGGGTTCCTCCTGGCCGCCGACCGCGAGGAGATCCTCGCCCTCGCCGCCGCAACGTACCCGGGCGGCAAGTAGCGCCGTCGACGGCACCAAATCGTCACATCTCGCGGCGGGCGGGACGCGTGTGCAGCACCTACTATCGCGAATGAGCCCGAGGATGTTTGCTGCATCAACGACTGGGCACACGACGTGCAACCAAGGGGGGCTCATGGCCAGGTTGCAAGTGCAAGCTCCGTCGGCCGTGGACCGTCTCGATGACGCTGTCGCAGGCGTCGGAATCGTCCCGGCCTACCAGCCGATCGTCGCGCTGCCCGATGGCGACACCGTCGGTTACGAGGCGCTTGCGAGGTGGCCCTCACTCGACGATCCGCGTCCGCAAGCCGTGTTCGAGCACGCCGCGGCGCACGGCGGCCTCGACGGCCTCGACCAGACGTGCATCACCGCGGGGATCGACCTCGCGCTCCGCAACGACCTGGCGCCCGGCACGATGCTGCTGGTCAACTGCGAACCCACCAGCACGTACGTCGGGCCCGCCGAGGACGAGGTGTTGGCGTCGGCGCGCGACCGCCTCCGGGTTACGTTCGAGTTCACCGAGCGCAGCCTGCTTGCGCATCCCCGCGCGTTGCTGCGCAAGCTGGCCGAGATCCGCGCGGACGGCTTCTCGGTGGCGCTGGACGACGTTGGCGCACATCCGGATTCGCTGGCGATGCTCGACGTCGTGCGGCCGGACATCATCAAGCTCGATCTCGCCCTGGTGCAAGCGGATCCGTCACGCGACCAGGCCCGGACACTGTCGGCGGTGCTGGCCCATCACGAACGCACCGGCGCGGTGATTCTGGCCGAGGGCATCGAGAACGACTACCACCTCGAGCAGGCGCTGGCAGTGGGCGCCAGTCTGGGGCAGGGGTACAAGTTCGGCCGCGCGAGTTCGCTCGAGGGGCACGGCGACGCGGTGCCGTGGTCGATGCCAGCAAAGCGCAGCGTCGTGGCCGTGGACTCCGAGTCGCCGTTCGACCTCGCGTCGCGGTCGCTCACCCCGCGCACCGCCCGCAAGAAGACGCTGCTGGCGTTCTCGCGGCACATCGAGAGCCAGGCCCGTCATGCCGCCGATCCGCCGATGTTGATGACCGCACTGCAGCGCGCGACGTACTTCACGCAGCGCACGAAGGCCAACTATCAGGCGATGGCCGCCGAGCTGCCGCTCGTCGCCGTGTTCGGTGAAGATCTGCCCGACGATCTCGGCCACGGAGTGCGCGGCGTGCCGCTGGCCGCCGACGATCCGCTCAAGCTGGAGTGGACGGTGGTGATCCTGGGCCCGCACACGGCGTCGGCACTGATCGCCCGCGAGCGCGACAGCCCGGACACCGAGATGGCCGATGGGGATCGTCGGTTCGACGCGGTTCGACGTGGTGATGACCCACGACCGGACGCTGGTGACCATGTGCGTGCGGAGCCTGCTGGATCGCATGTGCTGAGACTGGCGCGCGGCGTTCCACTCAGTTGGGTGTGGCTGGCGATTCTCTTCGCGACGACGCGGCGCCAACGGTCGGCAGGGCGGCTGGGGTCGCGGCGTCTGCAGCGGGAGCACTCGACGAACCTGCGCCGGCTGCGGACTGAGCCCGCGCGGGTCTTGGTGTCGAGTCTGTTCTGGCTCGACGATCGCCGGTGGTGGCCGTACGTCCCGGTGTTCGCGACGGTGGTGACGCCCGCGGAGCGCCGATTGGGCACGGGGCGTTGGCTTCTCGTCGGCTCGGCAGCGCACGTCATCGGCACCTACGTCGGGCAGGGCCACCTGCGGCTGCGCATTCGCACCGGTCGCGCGCCGTCGCGGTTGGTCAACGCCCGCGACGTCGGGGTGAGCTACTTCGTGCTCGGGGTGGCCGGCGCGCTGTCGGGCTACGTACCGGCCGCGTGGCGCGCACGGACCCAACTCGTCGTCGCCGGCGCGCTAGCCGCCAACGCGGTGGCACGGCCGACCGCCACGGAGGTCGGACACCTGACGGCCTTCACCGTCGGGCTGGCTTCGACCGTCAACGCACCCGACCGCGACGCTAGGCCGTTCCCTCCCGACGAATGGCCCAGCGCCAGCACGCGTCCCTAGGGCCGCAAGGCCACCCGGATGCACCC
Organism: Mycobacterium sp.; assembly: GCA_029256565.1. Classification (GTDB taxonomy): domain Bacteria; phylum Actinomycetota; class Actinomycetes; order Mycobacteriales; family Mycobacteriaceae; genus Mycobacterium. The sequence goes on along the minus strand of JAQSXQ010000166.1, from coordinate 7,040 downwards.
GTCGGTCTTGTTCTTGAACATGTCGTAGGCACGCACGCCTTCGGACAGCGGCAGGTCGTGCGTGATGAGCATCGACGGGTCGAGGTCGCCCTGCTGGACGTAGTCGAAGAACTGCGGGATGTAGCGCTGGCCGTGCTGCTGCGCCGAGCGCAGCGTGAGGCCCTTGTTCATGATGGCGCCCATCGGGAACTTGTCGGTGAGTCCGAACACGCCGAGCACCGAGACGACGCCACCCTTGCGGCACGCCAGGATCGCCTCACGCAGGCTGGCCGCACGGTCGGTTTCGAGGCGCAGGGCCTGCTTGGCGCGGTCGTAGGCGTGCTGCACGCCGGTGCTGTGCGCCTCCATGCCGACGGCTTCGATCACCGAGTCGGGGCCGCGGCCACCGGTGGCCTCCCGCAGCGCCTCCTGGACGCTGTCGACCTCGGCGTAGTTGATGGTCTCGGCGCCGAGACGCTCTGCCAGCGTGAGCCGTTCGGGCAGCCGGTCGATGACGAGGACCTTGCCCGCCCCGTTGAGCAGCGCGCTGCGGGCGGCCATCAGACCGACGGCGCCTGCGCCCCACACCGCGACGGTGTCGTCGGCGGCGATGTTGCAGAAGTCGGCGCCCATGTACCCGGTCGGCACGGCGTCGGACATGAACAGGGCCTGCTCGTCGGTGACGTACTCGGGGACCTCGAAGCAGTTGACGTCACCGAACGGCACCCGGATGTACTGGGCGTGCGAGCCCGCGTACCCGCCGAATTCGTGCGTGTAGCCGTAGATCCCGGCGGTGGGGGACCCGAGCAGAGGTGCCTGCAGTTCGGCGTTCGGGTTGGTGGTGTCGCACAGCGAATACAGGTCGCGGTCGCAGTACCAGCACTGGTTGCAGGCGATGAACGACGGGACGACGACGCGTGCGCCGACCTTCGTCTTGGTGACCTCGCGGCCGACTTCGATGACCTCGCCCATGAATTCGTGGCCGAAGACGTCGCCCGCCCGCATGCCGGGGATGTAGCCGTCGATGAAGTGGAGGTCGGATCCGCAGGTGGTGGTGAGCCGCACCTGCACGATCACGTCATTGGGGTTGAGGATCTGCGGGTCGTCGACGGTCTCGTACGCGAGATCGTTGACGCCATTCCATACGAGCGCTTTCATGTCGTGTCCTTCTCAGCGGTCCGACGGGCGGGCGCTGGGGTTGTACTTGATGGTGGGCAGTTCGCCGGTCATGAGCAGTGCCCGCGCCCGGTACAGCGCCTTGAACAGCAGTGGGCCGGTGAGCGCACCGGGGGCGGCCGCGTTGATGCGACCGATCACCTCGGTGCCGCGGTGCTGAGGTGCGTCGCGGAAATCCAGGACGATGCCCATCTCGGACTCGGGATTGACGTCGACGAAGCGCAGCCGTTCGCCCTCTTCGGACGAGACGACGCAGTTCCATTCGCCGGCCTTGTCACCGGACCCGTCGCCCGCGAACTCGAAGCGGAGCCGGTCCACGCCGGCACCCTCGACGACCGCGATGTCGCCGAAGATCTGCGAGAGGTGGCCGGGGTCCCGCAGGAAGTCCATCACTTGGTGGCGCGGCCGACCGATGGTGACGGCCTGCACGCGGGACTCGGTGGTGGCGGCGTCGGCGACCCTCTCGGCCACCTTCTCCGCAACGTGCTTCAGCTGCTCTTTGACGTTGTCGACAACGTTCATCGCTTCTCCTCGAATGTCATTGACGTCGGCTTACCCGAGGGCCGATGCGTGAAACGTCGCGCCCAATCCGGCCGAAAGGGGTGGCCAATCACCGAACCTTGGTGTTTGCTGTGAATGCGGAGTGTTGCCGAAGGCCGAGGCAGGGGGGTCCGCATGGCCGAACTGAACCCGCGTGCGCCGACGTCGGACGACGTCGGCCGCCTCGATGCCGCGATCGATGGAATCGGCATCGATCCCGCCTTTCAGCCCATCGTCGCGTTACCCGGCGAGCAGGTGATCGGCTTCGAGGCGCTGGCCCGCTGGCCGGTGCTCGACGATCCGCGACCGCAGCGGGTGTTCGCGCATGCGACCGACCACGGCGGGCTCGATCGGCTCGACCAGACCTGCATCAAGGCGGCCCTGCGCGGCGCATTGCACGACGACCAGCCGGTAGGCACCCTGCTGATGGTCAACTGCGAACCCACCAGCGCCTACGTGGGGCCGACGGATTTCTCCGTGCTGGAGCGGGCGCGGAACCACTTTCGGGTGACCTTCGAGTTCACCGAACGCAGTCTGCTGGCGCATCCCCGGGCGCTGCTCCGGAAGCTCGCCGACGTTCGCGCCGACGGCTTCTTCGTCGCGCTCGACGACGTTGGCGCGCATCCGGATTCGCTGGCATTGCTCGACGTGATCCGTCCGGACATCGTCAAACTCGATCTGGCTCTGGTGCAGTCGAACCCGTCGCGCGATCAGGCGCGGACGATGTCGGCAGTGCTGGCCCACCACGAGCGCACCGGCGCGGTGATCCTGGCCGAGGGCATCGAGACCGACGACCACCTCGAGCAAGCGCTGGCGCTGGGCGCGACGCTTGGTCAGGGCTTCAAGTTCGGGCAGGCGGCTGCCATCGACGATGCGGCAACGGCGTGGCCGATGCCGTTCGAGCGCAATCTGGTGGAGGTGGAGTCGCGGTCACCGTTCGAGGTGGTCACCGAGACGCACCCCACCCGCACGGCCCGCAAGGACACGCTGGTGGCGTTCTCGCGGCACATCGAGACCCAGGCGTGGCATGCGGCGGACCCGCCCATGCTCATGGCAGCCCTGCAGCGGGGGCGCTATCTCACGCCGGCTACCCACGCCGCCTACGAGGAACTCGCGACCAGGCTGCCGTTGGTGGCCGTCTTCGGCGAGGACGTGCCCGACGACCCGGGCTCGGGTCTGCGTTACGTGCCGCTGGCGACGTCGGACCCGCTGTGCCACGAGTGGGCGGTGGTCATGCTCGGTCCGCACACGGCCGCCGCACTGCTGGCCCACGAGCAGGATTCGTCGGGCGCCGAGGGAGTGCCGGATCGTGAACGCCGCTTCGACCTCGTCATGACCCACGATCGCGCGCTGGTCACCGCGTGTGCACGCAGCCTGCTGGACCGGATGCGGTGAGCGAGAGCGGTTTCTAGGCGCATCGTTTGGCGGTCGTCGGCCCGGGTACGTCGCGGCCCTCGACAGGAGGCAGACATGGCAGGCGACGTCCGATGACCGCGAAGGCCGGCGAGAAGGCGAACAAGACGGGTGAGTTCCACTGCGCCAAGTGCGGTGAGAAGGTCTCGGTGAAGGAGGGGCACGAGATCCCGAAGTGCCCCAACGGTCACTCGGAGTTCAAGAGTCGCACCAACGAGCCGGGCAACAAGTCGTGAGCACTCCTGCGTCGACGAGGTCGATCCCCTTCGGGATTCATCGGCCCGTTTGACGCCGGATCGCGAGGGCATGCGGTCGCCATGGAGATCACGGTGCGTCCGGGGATGGTGGTCGTCTTCACCGATGTGGTGTGTGGCTGGTCGACGATCGCGCTGCACCGCTTCTACCGAGCGCGTGAGCGTCTCGGTCTCACCGACGCAGTGCGCATCGATCATCAGCTGTTCCTGCTGGAGGACGTCAACGAATTCCCCATTCCGAAGCGGTACCTCGATGCCGAGCTGCCCGTCGTCGGCACACTGGCACCGGAATTCGGCTGGAAGCCATGGGCGGGTGATGCGTCGACGTGGCCGATCACCTCGTTACTCGCCAATGAGGCCGTGCACGCGGCGAAGCGCCAATCCACGCGAGCGGCCGAAGACCTCGACATGGCGTTGCGGCACGCGTTCTTCACCGACAGCAGGCCGATCTCGCTGCTGCACGAGATCGTCGACGTCGCCCGCGGGTGCGATGCCGTCGACGCGGACGCCTTGCGCCGGGATCTCGACGAGGGGTCCGCGCGCGCCGAGATGATGCGGGTCTATCGCGCACATGCCGAGGATGTGCAGGGCAGCCCGCACTTCTTCCTCGCCGACGGGTTCGACGTACACAACCCCGGCATAGAACTGCACTGGGAGGGCGACCCGGGAGGGGGCTTCCCGGTCGTCGACCACGACGATCCGTCGGCGATCGAGGACCTGTTGCAGCGCGCGGCGGCAATGAATCCCGCGTAGGCACGCAGCGGCCCGGGCGTGGGCCTCACCAGTCACATCAGTCACTGGACGGACTGCGGCAAGCGACTTGCGGTTGTCCCACCTGGCGAGCGATTTGGCCGGAGCGGCGAGCCAGCCGAGCCGCACTTTCGCTCACCAGGTGGGACATTCACGAGTCCGTCACGTCCTCGCGCGCAGTGACTGACGTGACTCACGAGACTCGGCCCGTTGCGACCGTCACTCGGCGGCCTGCTGCTCCTCGGCACGCTCCCGAATCGCGCTACCGTCGTCCTCCTGCTCGATCGCCTCGTACATGGCATCGGCCTTGGAGTCCGGCATCAACGGCGGGAGTAGCGGCGCGGCCGGATCGGTGATCGCTTCGATGACGAACGGTCGGTCCGCCGCGAAGGCTCGCTGCCAGGCGTCACCTGCCTGCGAAGACTCGGTGATCCGCACGGATTCGAGCCCCAGCATCTCGGCATAGGCCGCGTAGGGGAACGCCGGCACCTCCTGGGACGCGGGGAAACGCGGACTGCCCTCCATTTCCCTTTGCTCCCACGACACTTCGGCCAGATCGCGGTTGTGTTTTGCCAACGGTCGGCGATGGTGATCAGTTCGGAGAGCCCCGCCATCTGCATGGCGCCGTCGCCGATGAGAGCGACGACGGGCCGGTCGGGCGCATCCAACTTGGCCGCGATGCCATAGGGCAGCGCGCATCCCATCGAGGCCAGGTAGCCGGAGACGTGGGCGGGCACGCCGGGGGGTAGGCGGAGGTGCCGGGCGTACCAGTACACGGACGACCCCACGTCGATGGCCACCCGCACGTTCTCCGGCAGGTGCTTGGACAGCTCGCGGATCACGAACTCGGGGTTGGCGTTCGTCGACTCCTCGTTGCAGCGCTGGTCGGCGAGCTGGTGCCACTGCTCGGTCCAGCCGTGTACCTGCTGTTCCCAGCTGCGGTCGGTCTTGCGCTCGAGCAGCGGCAACAGGTCCGAGAGCGCTTGCCGCGCATCACCGCTGACGGCCACCTCGATGCCGTACTTGGCTCCGAGCACCCGCGGTTCGATGTCGATCTGCGCAGCCCGCGCCTGGCCGGGGGCGGGATAGAACTCGGTCCACGGGTCGTTGGAGCCGATGATGAGCAGCGTGTCGCACTCCTCCATGAGGTGAGCGCTCGCGGTGGTGCCGAGGTGGCCCATCACGCCGGTGTGCCAGGGCAGTGTCTCGTCGAGCAGCGGCTTGCCGAGCAGCGACGTGGTGACCCCGGCCCCGGTCGCTTCGACGAGGTCGGCGATCTGGTCGGCGCAGCCGGCGGCGCCGCGGCCCACCAACAGGGCGATCTTGCTGCCGGCATTGAGCACCTCGGCGGCGTCGCGGATCTGCGACTCGGGCGCAATGATCTGCGGCCGTGCCGATATCGGTGAGGACGGGACGACGCCGTGCGCGTGCTCGTCCTCCTCGGGCATCTCGGCCTTCTGCACGTCGTGGGGAATGATCAGGCACGTCGGGGTCTGGGTGGCGATGGCGGTGCGCATCGCATTGTCGAGCGCGGTCAGTGCCTGCTCCGGTCCGAACACCGTCTGGACGTACTGGCTGCAGACGTCCTTGAACAGCGAATGCAGGTCGACTTCCTGGAGGTAGCCGCTGCCCAGTGCGGTGGACACCACCTGTCCGACGATCGCCACGACGGGCCTGCGGTCGAGCTTGGCGTCGTAGAGTCCGGCGAGTAGGTGGATGGCGCCCGGTCCCTGCGTCGCCATGCAGACACCGACCTTGCCGCTGTACTTGGCGTGGCCGCACGCCGAGAAGGCGGCCAGTTCCTCATGCCGGGTGGAGACGAACTCCGGTCCGTCAGCACGCTGGAGAGCGCCGAGGAGTGTGTTGATGCCATCCCCGGCGTAGCCGAAGACCCGTGCCACGTCCCATTGTTGGAGGCGGGCGACGAGGGCGTCCGCGACGAGCTGTGCCATGTGGTGTCCTCTCAGCCCGACTGGGTGTCGGTGCCGTTGACCGGGAAATCGCTCTGCCCGACGGTTCCGGTGGGGCTCGGTTCGTTGGCGCCGGAGATCTCGCCGCGGCCGGGTACGTCGGTGTCGGTGGCACCGGGGTCGTCGGTCAGTTCGTCGAGAGGCATCTCGCTGGCTTGCTCGCCTGCCAGCCGCTCTTGGTAGTCCTGGGTGTCATCGGGATCGGTCATGTATGGCGGCGTACCCGGGTTGCGCGCGCCGAACCGCCAGCGGGGACGGCCCGGGACCCGTCAGTTGCGCTTGGGAGTGGCGGTGTCGACGGCGCCATCGACGGTCAGCCGGGAATCGAGAAGCAGCCCCCAGCGTGCTCTCACCACGTCGTGGGCGCTACTGGCATCGTCGCGATGCGACGCCACGTCAACCAACGCGGAAGTGATGCTCGACAGCCGATGCCCGGTGTCCCGTGCCGCGGTGACCAGTTCCATGAACGCGTCCTCGCTGCTGCATCCCCGCAGGCCGATCAACACGCCTTCGGCCCGGTCGAGGGTGCGTCGACCGCGCGACGCGGCTTCGCTCGCAGCTGCGGGGCGGTGAGCCCACTGTTCCATCATTTGGTCTCCGCTCCCGCAGACGGTTCGTGTTCGGCCCGCGACATACCCCGTCGAACGTCGCTCATGCAGTGAATTCGTCGCCGTCGAGCGCAGGCGCGAGAACGGCCAACGGAGGGCACTGCGTCATTTGGACCTGATTTCCGCCTGCGAGGCGCGCGTCGGAAACCCGATCGGCGGCCAGTGTGACGAGTTCGTCGATCACGTCGGTCGCGGGTGCGTCGACGAGCGCGTGCAGCGGTGTGGTGACGACGCCGATGCTCGCCGTCAGGCGGTAGGGCGCCGTGGCGACGGCGGACCTCAGGCGTTCGGTCAGCGGCGTGGGGTCCGGCGTGGTGAGGACCTCGGCGACGAGGAATTGCGCCTCGTCG
>JAQSXQ010000165.1 GCA_029256565.1 Mycobacterium sp. | reverse complement strand
GCGCCGACGTCGCCCGCGAGGTCGCGCAGCGTCGCTCGGTCGGACGACAGTTCGACGAGCAGACCACCCGCCCCCTCGACGATCACCAGCCGATCCGGCGCATCGGACCCCAGGATCAGGTCACCCAACTCGGCCCGGCTGGGCAGCACGGCGCCTGCGCGCAGCGCCGCCGCACGGGGCGCCAGCGGCTCGGGATAGCGCCACCCCCGAACCAGTCGGTCGACGGCGGCGAGCCTGCCGATCTCGGCGAGGTCGTCGTCACCCTCGACCAGGGTCGGGCCCGATCCCGTCTGCACGGGCTTGCACACGGCGACGTCGATGCCGACGATCCCGGCCGCGCACGCCAACGCTGCGGTCGCCACCGTCTTCCCCACGCCGGTGTCGGTTCCCGTGACGACGACGATGCTCACGGTTGTCTGCTCTTCGCGCGAGCGCTCATCGTCACGGTCTTGCCGCCGCCAGGACTTCGGTCAGCACCCGGCGAGCCAGGTCCAGATCGTCGTCGGTCAGGGACGCACGCGCTGTGAGGCGCAGACGCGACGTGCCCACGGGTACGGTCGGCGGCCGGAAGCAGCCCACCCGCAGACCACGTTCCAGGCACCCGTCGGCAGCGGCGAGCGCGACCTCCGGCTCCCCGAGGATCACCGACACCACCGCCGACCCCGGCGTCTCGGCCACGCCGCAGACCTCCGCCAGCGCACCGGCATTGGCCAGCACGGCGTCCGCGCGCCACGGTTCGGCGATCAGCACGTTCAGCGCGGCCCACGCCGCCCCCACGGCGGCAGGGGCCAGGCCGGTGTCGAAGATGAACGGCCGGGCGGCGTCGATCAGATGGTCGCGCACCGGCCTCGGCCCGAGCACCACGCCGCCCTGACTGCCGAGCGCCTTGGACAGCGTCGTGGTCATCACCACGTCGGGCGCACCGGCCAGACCGACCTCGTGCAGCAGTCCCCGACCGCCGTCACCACGGACCCCGAGGCCGTGGGCCTCGTCGACGATCAGCAGCGCGCCGTGTCGGCGGCACACGTCGTGCAGTCTGCGCATCGGCGCCATCGCACCGTCGGCGCTGAACACCGAGTCGGTCAGGACGACGGCCCGCTCCTCGCTGCGCGCGGCGAGCGCCTCGTCGACGGCGTCGACGTCGCGGTGCGGCGTCACCAGCACTCGGGCGCGGGACAGTCGGCAGGCGTCGACCAGCGAGGCATGGGTGTAGGCGTCGGACACCAGCAGCGAGCCGGGCCCGGACAGCGCCACGACGGCACCGAGGTTGGCGGTGTAGCCCGACGAGAACACCAGGGCCGACTCCGCGCCGACGAACTCCGCCAGCGCCTCCTCGAAGCCTTCGTGCAACTCGGTGTTGCCCGTGACGAGTCGCGACCCCGTCGAACCGGCGCCCCACGTCCGCAACGCCTCCACGCCACCGTCGATCACCGCAGGGTGCGCGGCCAGACCGAGATAGTCGTTGGAGGCCAGGTCCAGTTCGGTGCCCACTGGCGGCCTGGCACGCAGCGACCTGCGCAGGCCTGCAGCGCGGCGCTGGCGCTCGACGTCCTCCAGCCAGGACAGCGGTGACAGCGCAGACGTCGGAATCGACCGTGGCACCCGAACTCCCTCCGACACTTGAACACCGTTCAGGTTAGTGCACGCGCGACCGCGACCATCCCCGCCCCGATGCTGGCCACCTCGTCGGGAGTGCACACGAACGGCGGCATCGCGTAGACCAGATTCCGGAACGGACGCAGCCACAGGCCGTGGTCGAGCGCCACGGCCGTCGCCCGCGGGACGTCGACGGGCTGCGCCATCTCGATCACGCCGATCGCGCCGAGTACGCGGACGTCGGCGACGCCGTCGATGGATGCGGCCGGCGCCAGGCCCGCGCGCAGGCCCGCCTCGATGTCGCGTACCCGCGCCTGCCAGTCCTGTCCGAGCAGCAGCTCGACCGACGCGACCGACACCGCGCACGCCAGCGCGTTCGCCATGAACGTCGGGCCGTGCATCAGCGCACCCTCGTCGCTGGCGCTGATCACCCCGGCCACCTCGCCGGTGCACAAAGTCGCGGCCAGCGTCATGTACCCGCCCGTCAGGGCCTTGCCCACGCACATCACGTCCGGGGTCACGCCCGCCAGGTCGGCGGCGAACAGCGCACCCGTGCGGCCGAACCCGGTGGCGATCTCGTCGAAGATCAGCAGCACGTCGTGACGCGAACACGCGTCGCGCAGGTCGGCGAGGTAGCGCGGATCGTGGAACCGCATGCCGCCTGCGCCCTGCACGACCGGCTCGACGATCACGGCCGCGACCTCGTCCGCCCGCTCGGCGAGCTGGTGCGCGAAGGCCTCGGCGTAGGCGGGGTCGTACTCCGATGGCACCTGCGGCGCGAAGACCTGCGGGCTCAGCACGTTGCGCCACAGCGTGTGCATCCCGCCGTCGGGGTCGCACACGCTCATCGGCGTGAACGTGTCGCCGTGGTAACCACCGCGCCATGTCATGAGGCGGTGCCTGCCTGGCCGGCCGCGCGCCACCTGATACTGCAGCGCCATCTTCGCGGCGACCTCCACCGCCACCGACCCGGAGTCGCTGAAGAAGACCGTGTCGAGGCCCTCGGGGGTGATCTCGACCAGCAGCTGAGCCAACCGGGCCGCGGGCTCGTGGGTCAATCCGCCGAACATGACGTGGTTCATCGTCGCGAGCTGCTTCGTGACGGCGGCGTCGAGTACCGGATGGCCGTGGCCGTGGATGGCCGTCCACCAGGAACTCATCGCGTCGATCACCTCGACGGGGCTGCCGTCCCGGATGACGGTCAACGACACGCCCCTGGCGCCCACGGCCACGACCGGCGTCATCGCCTCGGCGCCGATCGTGCTGTACGGGTGCCAGACGTGAGCGGCATCGATCGCACTGATCTCATCGGGTGTCAACGCAGCCACGGCTCATCGCTCCCTTCACGTGGGGGCCCATCGTCGAGATGAGCGCACACCCCGCCGCACGGTAGATTGTCCGACGACCATGCTGACCCTCGCCCCTGCCCGGACGGCGTCGCGTACCGAATCCGGGTCCGCTTCGCCTGCCGCCATGGGCACACGGGCGTCGGGCTTCTACCGCCACGATCTCGACGGACTTCGCGGCGTCGCGATCGCGCTCGTCGCGGTGTTCCACGTGTGGTTCGGCAGGGTCTCCGGTGGCGTCGACGTCTTCCTGGCACTGTCGGGTTTCTTCTTCGGTGGTCGCCTGCTGCGGGCAGCGCTGACCCCGACCGCCTCGCTGGCACCGCTGCCCGAGGTGAAGCGCCTGGTGCGCAGGCTGCTGCCGGCTCTCGTCGTCGTGCTCGCGGCCTCGGCGGTGCTCACGATCCTGGTGCAGCCCGAGACCCGGTGGGAGACGTTCGCCGACCAGAGCCTCGCCAGCCTCGGCTACTACCAGAACTGGGAATTGCTCAGGACCGCATCGGATTACCTGAGGGCAGGCGAGTCGGTCAGCCCGCTGCAGCACATCTGGTCGATGTCGGTGCAGGGCCAGTTCTACATCGCGTTCCTCGCGCTGATCTTCGGCGTCGCCTTCCTGCTGCGGCGCATCATCGGCACGCACATGCGCGCACTGCTGATCGTGCTGCTGACGGCACTCACCATCGCGTCGTTCGTGTACGCGGTGATCGCGCACGGCGACAATCCCTCCACCGCGTACTACGACAGCTTCGCCCGCGCATGGGAGCTGCTGCTCGGCGCGCTGGCCGGAGCGGTGGTGCCCTACGTGCGCTGGCCCATGTGGCTCCGCACGGTGGTGTCGGTGATCGCCCTGGCCGCGATCCTGTCCTGCGGCGCGTTCATCGACGGCGTCAAGGAGTTCCCCGGTCCATGGGCCCTGGTCCCGGTCGGGGCGACCATCCTGTTCATCCTGAGCGCCGCCAACCGGGCAGCCGACCCGCACGTCGCCAAGGCCGGTGCCCGGATGCCCGCGCCGAACCGCCTCATGGCCACGGCGCCGTTCGTGAAGCTGGGCACGATCGCCTACTCGCTGTACCTGTGGCACTGGCCGCTGCTGATCTTCTGGCTGGCCTACAGCGGCCACACCCGCGCCAACTTCCTCGAAGGCAGCATCATCCTGCTGCTCTCGGGCGTGCTGGCGTGGCTGACCATGCGCTACGTCGAGGAACCGTTGCGACTGCGCGCCCCGGTGGCGACCCGGCCGACGGTGTCGGTACCGCTGCGCAAGCGGCTGCGCCGACCCACGATCGTCCTCGGGTCGATCGTCACGCTGCTCGGTGTCGCATTGACGGCGACGTCGTTCACGTGGCGCGAGCACATGACCATCCAGCGGGCCAACGGCAAGGAACTCAGCGGCCTGTCCTCGCGCGACTACCCGGGTGCCCGCGCGCTGATCAACAACGCCAGGGTGCCGAAGCTCCCGATGCGGCCCACGGTCCTGGAAGCGCAGGACGACCTGCCGCAGACCACCATCGATCAGTGCATCAGCGACTTCGACGACGCCAGCATCAGGAGCTGTGCCTACGGCGACGAGTCGGCCACGCGGACGATCGCCCTGGCGGGCGGCTCGCACGCCGAACACTGGATCACCGCGCTCGACCTGCTGGGCAGGCTGCACGGCTTCAAGGTCGTCACGTACCTCAAGATGGGGTGCCCGCTGACCACCGAGGAGATGCCGCTCGTCATGGGCGACAACCGCGAGTATCCGAAGTGCCGCGAATGGAACCTCAAGGTGATGCCCCGCCTGATCGCCGACCATCCCGACTACGTGTTCACCACCTCGACCCGGCCGTGGAACATCAGGGACGGCGACGTCATGCCCGGTGCCTACATCGGGATCTGGCAGGCGTTCGCCAAGGCGCGCATCCCGGTGCTGGCGATGCGGGACACGCCGTGGAACGTCCGCGACGGCGAACCGTTCTTCCCCGCCGACTGCCTCGCCAGTGGTGGCGACGCCAGCACCTGCGGCATCAAGCGCTCGGAGGTACTGTCCGATCACAACCCCACGGAGGACTTCGTCAAGCAGTTCCCGCTGCTGAAGCCGCTCGACATGAGTGACGCCGTCTGTCGTGAGGACCAGTGCCGCGCCGTCGAGGGGAACGTGTTGATATATCACGACTCTCCACGACGTACATGCGCACGATGACCAACGAATTAGGGCGCCAGATCGCCGAGATCACCGGGTGGTGGTGACTCCCGCGTACGTGAGGACACCGACCGGCACGGCCCACGTAGGGAGCGAATGACACATGGTCTCTGCCATCTGGCCGGGAACGGCCTATCCGCTGGGCGCCACCTATGACGGTGCGGGCACCAACTTCTCGGTGTTCTCCGAAGTCGCCGACTCGGTCGAGCTGTGCCTGATCGAGAAGGACGGCACCGAGGAGCGGGTAGTCCTCGACGAGTGCGACGGCTTCGTCTGGCACGGCTACCTGCCCACCGTCAGCCCCGGGCAGCGGTACGGCTTCCGCGTGCACGGGCCGTGGGACCCCGCGTCCGGGCACCGCTGTGACGCCAGCAAGCTGCTACTCGACCCGTACGGCAAGTCCTTCCACGGCGACTTCGACTTCACCCAGGCGCTGTTCTCCTACGACCTCGACGCCGACGACCTCGCCTCGGGCGGCACCCCGCCGCGGATCGACTCACTGGGCCACACCATGACCAGCGTCGTCATCAACCCGTTCTTCAACTGGGCGTCGGACCGTTCGCCGAACACGCCGTACCACGAGACGGTGATCTACGAGGCGCACGTCAAGGGCATGACCCAGACCCACCCGTTCTTCGCCCCGCACCATCAGTACGCGTCGAACCAGAGCGCGGGCGGCGTGGTCGGCGAGTTCAAGACCATGGTTCGCTCGTTCCACGATGCCGGCATCGAGGTCATCCTCGACGTGGTCTACAACCACACCGCCGAAGGCAATCACCTCGGCCCCACGTTGAACTTCCGCGGCATCGACAACGCGGCGTACTACCGCCTCCTCGACGGCGACCCGCGGTTGTACAAGGACTTCACCGGCACCGGCAACAGCCTCAACGTCCGCCATCCGCACACGCTGCAGCTGATCATGGATTCGCTGCGGTACTGGGTGATCGACATGCACGTCGACGGGTTCCGCTTCGACCTGGCCTCGACGCTGGCCAGGGAATTGCACGACGTGGACCGTCTGAGTGCGTTCTTCGACCTGGTGCAGCAGGACCCCGTGATCAGTCAGGTCAAGCTGATCGCCGAGCCGTGGGACGTCGGCGAGGGCGGCTACCAGGTCGGCAATTTCCCGGGTTTGTGGACCGAATGGAACGGGAAGTATCGCGACACAGTGCGTGACTACTGGCGGGGAGAGCCCGCGACCCTAGGCGAATTCGCATCCCGATTGACCGGCTCGTCGGACCTCTATGAGGCCACGGGTCGGCGACCGAGCGCGAGCATCAACTTCGTCACCGCCCACGACGGGTTCACCCTCGCGGACCTGGTGTCGTACAACGAGAAGCACAACGAGGCCAATGGTGAGGACAACCGCGACGGCGAGAGCCACAACCGGTCGTGGAACTGTGGCGTCGAAGGCCCGACGGACGATCCGGAGATCCTGGCACTTCGCGCCAGGCAGATGCGCAACATCATGGTCACCCTCCTGGTCAGCCAGGGCACGCCCATGATCAGCCACGGCGACGAGTTCGGCCGCACCCAGCACGGCAACAACAACGTGTACTGCCAGGACTCCGAGATCTCGTGGATGGACTGGTCGATGTGCGAGACGAACGCCGATCTGGTCACCTTCACCCGCCGGGTCACCGAACTGCGCAAGAAGCACCCGGTGTTCCGGCGCCGCCGCTTCTTCGAGGGCAAGCCGCTGCGCACCGGCGACGAGGTGCGCGACATCGCATGGCTCACCCCGTCGGGGACCGAGATGACGTCAACAGAATGGAATTCGGGGTTCAAATTCGTGGCCATGTTCCTCAACGGCGATGCCATCCCGTCGCCGAACGCACGCGGTGAGAGGGTCGTCGACGACACCTTCCTGCTGTGCTTCAACGCCCACCGCAACCCGGTCGACCTCGTCGCACCCGATGCGAGCTATGCGGCCCGCTGGGTGGGCGCCCTCGACACGGCCGATCCGACCGGTGCCTGTGACCACGCGCTGTCGGCGGGCGACACCACGTCGCTGCCCGGCCGGTCCGTTCTCGTCCTGCGCAAGACGGCGTGACGGCCGTGACTCGACCAACGGCTACCCAGCCGACGACCACCCGACCCATCCTGTCGACCTACCGTCTGCAGATGCGCGGTGACCAGTTCACCTTCGCCGATGCCGAGGCGCTGCTCGACTACCTCGACGACCTCGGCGTCAGCCACGTCTACCTCTCCCCCATCCTCACCGCCGCCAAGGGCTCCACCCACGGCTACGACGTGACGGACCCCACGACGGTGTCGCCGGAACTCGGTGGAGCCGAAGGCCTTTCGCGGCTTGCCGACGCCGTGCACCAGCGGGGCATGGGCCTGATCGTGGACATCGTGCCCAACCACGTCGGCGTCGACGACCCCACCCAGAACGCGTGGTGGTGGGATCTGCTCGCCCACGGGCGCGACTCGGCGTACGCGTCGTACTTCGACATCGACTGGACCCTGGATCCCGACGGTCGCATCGTCCTGCCGGTACTCGGCTCCGACGACGACCTCGACGACCTCACCGTCGACGGCGACGTGCTGCGTCTCGGCGACCGCACGTGGCCGCTGGCGCCCGGAACCGGCTCCGGGTCGGGGCGCGACGTGCACGACCGGCAGCACTACAAGCTGATCGGCTGGCGCCACAACGTGTGCGGCTACCGGCGGTTCTTCTCCATCACGTCCCTGGCGGGACTGCGCCAGGAGGACCGCGCCGTCTTCGACGCCACCCACGTCGAGGTGAAGCGCTGGTTCGACGAGGGCATCGTCGACGGAATTCGCATCGACCATCCCGACGGGCTTTCGAACCCCACCCTGTACCTGCAGTGGCTGCGCGAACTCACCGGCCCCGACGCGTGGATCGTCATCGAGAAGATCCTCGCCGTCACCGAGCCGCTGGACCCGACGCTGCCGGTGGAGGGCACCACCGGATACGACGTGCTGCGCGAGGTCGGCGGCCTGTTCGTCGACCCGACGGGTCGTCAGGCCCTCACCGAACTCGTCGACACCTCCGGCGTCGAGCACGGCGAGATGACCACCATGGCACGCGAACTCAAGTCCCGGGCCGTCACCGATACCCTCGGCAGCGAACTCGCCAGGCTGTGCCGGACCATCGTCGCGGCCACCGGGGAGGACCATCCCGACCTGCCGGCCGCCGTGGCGGCACTGCTGACCCACGTCGGCGTGTACCGGTCGGACTACCTGTCGCTGTCGTCGATCATGCCGGTCGCGGTCGCCGAGACCGTCAGCGAAGCACCAGAACTCGGCGAAGCCCTCGCGATCGTCACCGCAGCCGTCGCCGTCAGTCCCGAGGCGGCCGCCCGGCTCCAGCAGCTGTCCGGGGCGGCGACCGCGAAGTCGATGGAGGACTGCCTCTTCTACCGCGATGCGCGCCTGGTGTCGCTCAACGAGGTCGGCGGTGAACCGGAGTGGTTCGGCGTCGGCAAGGCCGAGTTCCACGACCGCAACGCGGTGCGCGCCAAGCTGTGGCCGTCGGCGATGACCACGCTCACCACCCACGACACCAAGCGCGGCGAGGACGTCCGTGCGCGGATAGGCGTGCTGTCCCAGGTGCCGTCACTGTGGGGCGAACTCGTCGGTGCGTGGCTGGCGGCGACACCGGCACCCGATACGGGCACCGCACTGTTCCTGCTGCAGAACGTCTTCGGCGTGTGGCCGGTCACCGGCCACGTCACCCAGGAGCTGCGCGACCGGCTGCACGCGTATGCGGAGAAGGCCATGCGGGAGGCGGCCACCCACACCACGTGGAACGACCCGGACGGCGACTTCGAGTCCGCCGTGCACTCGTGGCTGGACGCCGTGGTCGACGGCCCGGTGGCAACGGAGCTGACGTCGCTGGTGGGCCGCCTCGACGAGTACGGCCGCAACGATGCGTTGGGGCAGAAACTGTTTCAGCTGACCCTTCCCGGCGTGCCCGACGTGTACCAGGGCACCGAACTGTGGGAGGACAGCCTCGTCGATCCCGACAACCGCAGGCCGGTGGACTACGCCATGCACCGGCAGGCGCTCAACACCCGCGACCACAACAAGTTGCGCGTCACGGCCGCCGCGCTGCACCTGCGCCGCGAGCGACCCGACACGTTCGTCTCGGGCGGCTACCGGCCGGTGCTCACCGACGGGGCTGCCCGTGAACACGTCGTGGCCTTCCAGCGGGGTGACGACGTCGTGGTCGTCGCCAGCAGGTGGACCGTGCGCCTCGCCGAATCTGGTTGGGGCGACACCACGTTGAACCTTCCCGCCGGTCGCTGGACCGACCGGCTCACCGATCGCGAGTTCACCGGACGGGTCGCGATCGCCGACCTCTACGGCGACCTGCCCGTCGCACTCCTGGAGAGAAACGTTGACTGACCACGAATTCGCGGTGTGGGCGCCGAGGCCTGAACTGGTCCGCCTCGACGTCGACGGCACCGTCCACGACATGACCCGGTCCGACGACGGGTGGTGGCGGGCGACGGTCGACGTGCCGTCCGACGCGCGCTACGGCTTCCTGCTCGACGACGACCCGAAGGTGCTGCCGGACCCGCGCTCGCCGCGCCAGCCGGACGGCGTGCACGAGCGATCGGCGCTGTGGGATCCGGCGGCCGCGCAGTGGGACGACGGCGGCTGGGCCGGACGCTCGATCGAGGGCGCGGTCATCTACGAGCTGCACACCGGAACCTTCACCGCCGAAGGCACGTTCGAGGCGGCGATCGCCAAGCTCGACCACCTGGTCGACCTCGGCGTCGACTTCGTCGAGTTGATGCCCGTGAACGCATTCGGCGGCACGCACGGCTGGGGCTACGACGGTGTGCTGTGGTACGCCGTGCACGAGCAGTACGGCGGCCCGGACGGTCTGGTGCGGCTGATCGACGCCTGCCACCAGCGCGGCCTCGGCGTGCTGATCGATGCGGTGTTCAACCACCTCGGCCCGTCGGGCAACTACCTGCCGAAGTTCGGCCCCTACCTCTCGTCGGGCAGCAACCCATGGGGCGAGTCGGTGAACATCGCCGACGAGGACTCCGACGAGGTGCGCCGGTACATCATCGACTGCGCGCTGCGCTGGATGCGCGACTTCCACGCCGACGGGCTCCGGCTGGACGCCGTCCACGCGCTCGTCGACGTCACCGCCGTCCACATCCTCGAGGAGATGTCGACAGAAACCGACGCGCTGGCAGAGGAAGTGGGCAGGCCGCTGTCGCTGATCGCCGAGAGCGACAAGAACGACCCACGGCTCATCACGCCCCGCGATCAGGGCGGGTACGGGTTGACGGCGCAGTGGGACGACGACATCCACCACGCCATCCACACCGCGGTCTCTGGCGAACGCCAGGGCTACTACGGCGACTTCGGCTCGATTGAGACGCTCGCCCAGACGCTGAAGAACGGGTACTTCCACGCCGGTACCTACTCGACGTTCCGGCGTCGCCGCCACGGACGGCCGCTGGACACCAAGGCGATCCCGGCGACGCGGCTGCTGGCCTACACGACCACCCACGACCAGGTGGGCAACCGTGCGGTCGGCGACCGGCCGTCACAGAATCTGACCACCGGTCAGCTCGCCGTCAAGGCCGCACTGGTGCTCGGATCGCCGTACACCGCCATGCTGTTCATGGGCGAGGAGTGGGGATCGTCGAGCCCGTTCCAATTCTTCAGCAGCCACCCCGAGCCCGAGCTGGCGCGCGCGACTGCCGAGGGCCGCAAGGCCGAGTTCGCCGAGCACGGCTGGGACGCCGACGAGGTCCCGGATCCACAGGATCCCGAGACCTTCCAACGCTCCAAGCTCAAGTGGGACGAGGTCGGCGAGGGCGACCACGATCGACTGCTGGACGTCTACCGCGGGCTCATCGCACTGCGCCGAGACGAACCGGACATGGCCGACCCGTGGCTCGACGACCTCGGGGTCGACTACGACGAGGACGCCGGATGGATCGTGCTCCGTCGTGGTGCACTGGCCATCGCCTGCAATCTGAGCGCCGACGCCGTGTCCGTGCCGGTCAGCGGTGAGGTTCTGCTGGCGTGGGACGAGCCGCGCGCCGGCGAGACGACCGAACTGCCGGGTCACTCGTTCGCGGTGGTGCGTACCTCCGCGTCCTAGCCCGTCCAACGGAGCCCGTCAACCAGTCATCCCCAGGCCTCGCACCTGGGGATGACTGGTTGAGTCGATCGTGGGCCA
>JAQSXQ010000164.1 GCA_029256565.1 Mycobacterium sp. | reverse complement strand
CACGTGACCGACCCGGATGCCAGCAAGCTGATGGCCGACCTGCTCACCGAGATCGACGTGCTGAGCCCGGCCGACGTCGCGGAGACCGTGGCGTTCATCGCGTCGGTGCCGCGCCACGTCAACCTGACCGAGATCACCATTCTGCCCACCCAGCAAGCCATTTGAGAATCGCCACCACGGCGGAGAGAGAAGGAAGAAGATGTCCAACGACGAGAAGGTCGTTCTGATCACCGGTGCCAGCAGCGGTATCGGCGAAGCCACCGCACTGCGACTGGCACGTGATGGCCACCGAGTGTTCCTGGGCGCCAGGCGCGCCGACCGGCTCGAGGAACTGGTCGGTCGCATCACCGCTGCCGGAGGGCAGGCCGCGTTCCGGCGTCTCGACGTCACCGATGCGGCCGACGTCGAGCGCTTCGTCGCGGCGGCCAAGGACCGCTTCGGACGCGTCGACGTCATCGTGAACAACGCAGGCGTGATGCCGCTGTCGCCGTTGTCCGCGCGGAAGGTCGACGAGTGGGACCGCATGATCGACGTCAACGTGCGCGGTGTCCTGCACGGGATCAGCGCCGTGCTGCCGGTCATGACGGCTCAAGGCGGCGGGCACGTCGTCAACGTGGCGTCGGTCGGCGCGTACGAGGTGGTGCCCACGTCGGCGGTGTACAGCGCGACGAAGTTCGCCGTGCGTGCGATCACCGAGGGGCTCCGGCAGGAGTCCGGCGGCGACATCAGGGTGACGCTGGTCTCGCCCGGTGTCACGGAGTCCGAACTGGCCGAGTCGATCTCGGATTCGGGCGCCCGCGACGCGATGAAGGCCTACCGTGCCGTGGCGTTGCCGGCCTCGGCGATCGCGGACGCCATCGGTTATGCCGTCGGGCAACCGCGCGAGGTCGACGTCAACGAGATCATCGTGCGGCCCGCGGCGAGCGCTCAGTAGCGCCGCCGACGGCCTTGCTGAAGAAGACCCGGCGGTAGCCGTCCTGGGTGCCGCGGCCGGTCTCGGCGTAGCCGCGCCGCGGGTAGTACTCGAGGTTCTCGGTCATGAGTTCGTTGGTGACGAGCCGCACCTCGGTCAGACCCAGTTCGGCGGCGTCGAGTTCGGCTCGGTCCAACAGGATCCGGCCGTAGCCGCCACCGCGTGCCGACTCCGCGACGGCGACGGTGTCGAGGAGCAGGTGGTCGGGCCGGGCCAGCGTGACGACCACGCCGAGTAGGCCGTCGGTGCCGTCGATCACCCAGATCCTGCCCTCGTCGAGCAGCGCGCCGTAGTCGGCGAGCATGGGCGCGGGCGGCTTGCCGATCCGCTCGACGTACATCGCGAAGGCATCGGCGACCAGGGCCGTGACGGCCGCGACGTCGGCATGGGTCGCGCGTCGCGGATCGGCCATGGGTGCAGCGTAGTTCGCGCTACGCGGCGGCTGCGTCCTCGGCTGCGTCGTCGGTCGCTTCGTCGGCCGCGGGAGCCTCCGCCGGCGGGTCCGCTGGTTTCTCGGGCTCGGTCTCGGGACCGGAGGCCTCGGTCTCCGGTTCCGGGGCCGCCGTCTCGGCGGTATCCGTGCTGCCGACGGTGGTGGTGGGTCCCGGGTCGACGCCGCCGGGGGTCGCCTTGTTGCCGTCCGACACCAGGGTGGGGCGCAGGCCGTCGGTGTCGTCTTCTCGGGCGGCTGGGATCGCGTCCGTCGGCGACTCGTCTGATGCCGTTGCCGCGGTGGAGCTTTCGGCGGCGGGGGAGTCGGACGGGGCGCTGGTGGTGCGTGCACTGTCCGGGGCAGGCGCGGTGGCGGCCGGTGCACCGCCGGTCACCGCGTCGGTGACGCCTTGGATCAGCGCACCGGGGACTCCGAGTAGGGCCTCGATGATCTTGCCAGGGGGGGTGATGAGCGAGAACGGGACGTGCTCGCCTGCCGTCGCATAGGTGCGGTCGGTGTAGCCCATGTCCACGACGAGGCGCAGCAGCGGCTCGATCACGGCGAGCAGGGGCCTCGTCAGAGGCGTCAGGCCCAGGTTCGCGGAGATCTCCCGGATCGGCGCCAGCAGCGGCAGATGCGCATTGCGATACAGCACGTAGGTGTCGGTACCGCCCGCGGAGTTCACCACCGTGGTCGTGACCTTGGGGGCGGTGGCCGGATCGATCGGGTTGTAGTGCCGGTCCGGGTGGGCGTAGCGCATCCCCAGCAACGAATTGAGCACCGACAGCGGGTTGAAGTAGGCGGGGAAGTCGGCGATCGGGTCGTACTCGAGTGCGTGATAGGTGGTGTCGTACCTCGTCGGCTGACTGGGCGCCATGGGGTCGATGATGAACGGAATGCTGAGGCCAGGGAAGCGGCCGTAGATGCCGCCGTTCGGGGCGAACGGCGACGCGATCATGACGAACGTCAGCTGCGTCTTCGGCGGCGGCGGGCCGGTGGGCGGTAGCGCGTCCACGGGGATCGCCTGCAGTTCGCGCCGTGCCCGCTCGGCGACCAGCGCGCCCTCGGAGTAACCCACGACCGTCAGGTGCGCCTCGCCCGACCGCGACGCGATCTCCGCGAGCATCACCGGGACGCCCGCGTCACGGCTGCCTGCGAGGTCGTAGTTCGCGGGGTAGACGACCGGCGCGTACCCGTAGCCAGCCGGTTGCACCGTGCCGGACAGCTTGGCCTGCACCCGCTCGCCGAACACGTCCGTACGTCCCCCGGCGCCGATCACGGTGTTGGTGAGCGTCACCGCGGAACTCACCGGTGGGGTGCTGGGAGTGAGCCCGGCGCCGAGTACCAGGGTGCTGCAGACGCTCGCCGTGGCGACCGCGGTCAGTACCGCGGTCCTGGTCCTCCGCTGCTTCGAGTGCTGATGTCGAGCCACGCATTCCCCCGATTCCGTGTGCTGCGCAACGTCCGCGCGCCATGGACGCTACCGCGTGACCGGCAGGTCCTGACCGGTTTCCCGAAGCCCGCGTGGCGGGTGCGGCAACGCGAACGGCGACGCCCCAGCCGGGACGCCGCCGTCGCTGACCTGTAACCGGAGCCCGGGCTACGGGCAGGTGACCTCGATCTCGAACGGCTTGGTCACCGGGGACATCGGGTTGGCCATGTCGATGCCGGTGGCGTTGCCGGTGATCTTGTAGGTCTTGCCGTCCTTGACCGCCGTGGCGTCACCCGCGCCCATTCCCATCGCCAGCGTGACGCCGTTGACGTTGCCGAGGCCCACCGAGGTGACGGTGGGCGCGTCGCCTTCGCCGACGACTGCGGCGATGCCTGCGCCACCCTGCCCGATGGCGATGTTCATGTTGCCGCCCATGGCCTGGCAGACCACCTGGCCGTCGATCTGCTGGTCCTGGCCGTCGATGGTGACCTTCGAGCCGCCGGCTCCGGCGCTGGCCGACTCCGATGCGGACGACGAGGCCGACGAACTGGACTCCGACGAGGCGGACGACGAGGAACTCGGCGACGCCTCTTCGCTCGACGAACAGCCGGACAGGCCGGCGACCAACGCCGCGCCGCTCAGGGCAATCAGCAAGCCACGCTTCACGAGTGTTCTCCTTTGGTGATCGCGACCCATCAAGATCGGCGGGTCATCCTCCGTATGATGGCGTGCCGCTGACCTGCGGTCCAGGCTTTGGGCGAAAATTCGGCAGTCGGTGTCATTCCCGCGGACGTCGGCGGGATCGGCCAGGCCGGCGGGGATGCGAGAATCAACGACCGTGACCGCTCCCACCCGCCCATTCTTCGAGGTCGAGGCGGAGCTGTCCGGCCGAGCCGGACGCGTCGGCGTCATCCACACTCCGCACGGCGACATCCACACCCCGGCGTTCATCGCCGTCGGCACCCAGGCCACGGTGAAGGCCGTCCTGCCGGAGACGATGAAGGACGTTGGGGCGCAAGCGGTTCTGGCGAACGCCTATCACCTCTACCTGCAGCCCGGGTCCGACGTCGTCGACGAGGCGGGTGGACTCGGCGCCTTCATGAACTGGCCTGGCCCCACCTACACCGACAGCGGTGGGTTTCAGGTGATGTCGCTGGGCGTCGGGTTCAAGAAAGTGCTCTCGATGGACGCGGGGCGGCTGCAGACCGACGACGTCATCGCCGAGGGCAAGGAGCGGCTGGCCCACGTGGACGACGACGGCGTCACGTTCCGGTCGCATCTCGACGGCTCCAAGCACCGGTTCACCCCCGAGGTGTCGATCGGCATCCAGCATCAGCTCGGCGCAGACATCATCTTCGCGTTCGACGAACTCACCACGCTGGTCAACACCCGTGGCTATCAGGAGACGTCGGTGCAGCGGACGCACGACTGGGCCGTCCGCTGCCTGGCCGAGCACCGGCGGCTCACCGTCGAACGCGCGGACAAGCCGTACCAGGCGTTGTTCGGCGTGGTGCAGGGCGCGCAGTACGAGGATCTGCGGCGGCGCGCCACCCGCGGGCTCACCGAGATCGTGGACGACGAGGGCAGGGGTTTCGACGGGTACGGCATCGGCGGGGCGCTGGAGAAGCAGAACCTGGCGACGATCATCGGCTGGGTCACCGACGAGCTACCCGCCGACAAGCCCCGGCACCTGCTGGGGATCAGCGAGCCCGACGACCTGTTCGCCGCCGTCGCCGCGGGCGCGGACACGTTCGACTGCGTATCGCCGTCGCGGGTGGCGCGCAACGCGTCGATCTACTCCGCCGACGGTCGGTACAACATCACCGGCGCCCGCTACAAACGGGACTTCACCCCGCTGGACGCCGAGTGCGACTGCTACACCTGCGCCAACTACACGCGCGCCTACGTCCGGCACCTGTTCAAGGCCAAGGAGATGCTGGCCTCGACGCTGTGCACGATCCACAACGAGCGCTTCACGATTCGTCTGGTCGACCAGATCCGCGAAGCGATCCCGGACGGGCGGTTCGACGACCTCCGCGACCACGTGCTGGGCCGGTACTACTCCACGCGTGCACAATAAAGGGATGACGACAGCGCAAGCGCAGACGCTGCTGATGCAGCTGCTCGACCCGTCGAACCGCGCCGACCCGTATCCGGTCTACGAACGGATCCGCGAGGCAGGCCCACTGCTGATGCCGGAGGCGCACCTGACCGTGTTCTCCAGGTTCCGTGACTGCGACGACGTGTTCCGGCATCCCGACTCGGCCAGCGACGGCACCAAGTCGACGATGGTGCAGCGCCGCATGGCCGACGGCGAGGTGGTGCGACCGCTGGGGACTCCCGGGTTCCTGTTCCTCGACCCGCCCGACCACACCCGGCTGCGCAGGCTCGTCAGCAAGGCGTTCGTGCCCAAGGTGGTCAAGGCACTCGAGCCCGACATCACCGCCATGGTCGACGACATGCTGGACCGCGTGGCCGACGCCGGCCGCCTCGACGTCATCGCCGACCTGGCCTATCCGCTGCCCGTGGCGGTGATCTGCCGGCTCCTCGGGGTGCCGCTGGAGGACGAGCCGAAGTTCAGCCGCGCCTCGGCCGTGCTCGCCCAGGCCCTCGACCCGTTCATCACGGTGACCGGCGAGATGCCCGACAACGTCGACGAACGGCTCCAGGCGGGCGACTGGCTCCGCGGCTACCTACGCGAACTGATCGACCTGCGCCGCAGCGCACCCCGC
>JAQSXQ010000163.1 GCA_029256565.1 Mycobacterium sp. | reverse complement strand
AGAGCCGCTCCGTCGACCCGGTCCGCCGGGGCTCGTCCTGGCGGCACACGGTAGCGCCGACCCTCGGTCTCCCGCGGTGACCCGTGCCCTGGCCGGCCGGATTCGCCGGCTGCGGCCGTGGCTCGACGTCCGGGTCTCGTTCCTCGAGCAGTGCGGGCCCGATCTGGCCTCGGTCCTCGCCGACGTCGCGCGCCGTGACGAGCACGTGGTCGTGGTACCACTGCTGCTGGCGAGCGCC
Source organism: Mycobacterium sp. (assembly GCA_029256565.1). GTDB lineage: Bacteria > Actinomycetota > Actinomycetes > Mycobacteriales > Mycobacteriaceae > Mycobacterium. The sequence continues at coordinate 5,341 of JAQSXQ010000163.1, read as the reverse complement.
TATCACGCCCGTGTCGACATGCCCGCGGTGGTGGCGGCGTCCGGTGCGTCGGTGCGGCAGGCCGCGGCCCTGGGCGAGGATCCGGCGTTGATCGCCCTGCTCGGGCAGCGCCTCGCCGAAGCCGGTGTGCCCGCAGAGCAGACCGGGGTGGGCGTGATCGTGGTGGCCGTCGGGTCGTCGAACGACGCCGCCAACGCGCGCACCGCGACCGTCGGGACCGCGTTGGCGGCAGGCTCGAAGTGGGCAGGCGTCGAGGTGGCCTTCGCGACCGGGCCGCACCCGAACGTCACCGAGGCGGCAGAGCGGCTGCGTGACCGCGGCGCCGAGCGCTGCGTGATCGCACCGTGGTTCTTGGCGAACGGCAGGATCACCGATCGGGTTGCCAGAACCGCTGAGGCACTGTCGATCCCGATGACCGAGCCGCTCGGTTCGCACAACCTCGTCGCCGCGGCCCTGCTGGACAGGTACGACGAGGCCCTCGACGTCGCTGCGGCCGCCTGACCTACGGCCGGGTTCAGGCCTGGCTCAAGGCCTCGGCGTCCTCGTCGACGGGCGCGAGGTCTCCCCCGCCCGGGATCGGCGGGACCCGGGTGGCGCGTACGTAGACGGTGTCGCCCTCCCTCAGTCCCAGCGCCTCGGCGTCACCGCGGGTGATCTGCGCGGTGAACGGCGCGTTGTCGTTCGCGCCCCTCAGCTCGACGCGAACCTCGAAGCCCAGCATGACGATTCGATCGATGGTGGCGCGGATGACACCGGTCGCGCTCACACTGGATTCGCTCTGCGCGATGGCCATGTCGGGATTGCGGCCGACCCGGATGTCGTGCGGCCGCACCAGTGACCCGTTGAGCGAGGACACCGCGCCGAGGAACGACATCACGAAGGCACTGGCCGGCGTGTCGTAGACCTCGTTGGGCGTGCCGACCTGCTCGATGCGGCCCTTGTTGAGCACGGCGATGCGGTCGGCGACGTCCAGCGCCTCGGCCTGGTCGTGGGTGACCAGCACCGTGGTGACGTGCACCTCGTCGTGCAGCCGACGCAGCCACGCGCGCAGATCCTCGCGCACCTTGGCATCCAGGGCGCCAAACGGCTCGTCGAGGAGGAGCACCTGCGGGTCGACGGCGAGCGCGCGGGCGAGCGCCATGCGCTGCCGCTGACCGCCGGACAGCTGGTTCGGGTACCTGGTCTGGAACCCCGCCAATCCGACGATCTCCAGCAGGTTGTCGACCTTGTCCTTGATCTCCGCCTTGGGACGCTTGCGGATCTTGAGCCCGAACGCGACGTTGTCGCGCACCGTCAGATGCTTGAACGCCGCGTAGTGCTGAAACACGAAGCCGATCCCGCGTCGCTGCGGCGGGACGCGGGTGACGTCCTGGCCCTTGATCGTGATGGTGCCGGTATCGGGCTGATCGAGCCCGGCGATCGCGCGCAACAGCGTCGACTTACCCGATCCGCTGGGTCCGAGCAGCGCCGTCAGCGATCCCTCCGGCACGTCGAAGTCGATGTCGTCGAGCGCGACGAAGTCGCCGTAGCGCTTGTTGGCGCCGCGAACGGTGATCGCGTTCTTGGTCGTATCGTTCGTCGTCATGTCATCGGGTCCTTGTCATCGATAAGCCTATTTCGCCGCGCGCGCTCGGCGCGCATCGAGGATCACCTGGGCGATGAGCACGAACACCGCGACGGCCATCAGCAGTGTGGAGATGGCGTATGCGCCGTACTCCTGGCCCCGGTTGTAGCGATCGGCCACCAGCAGGGTGAGGGTTTGGGAGGTCCCTGGCAGGTTGGACGACACCATGATCACCGCGCCGAACTCGCCGAGGGTCCGGGCGATGGTGAGCACGATGCCGTAGGTCAGCCCCCAGCGGATCGACGGCAGCGTGATCTTCCAGAAGGTCTGCCACCATTGCGATCCCAGCACCGAGGCGGCTTCCTCCTGGTCGGTGCCGATCTCGTGCAGGACGGGTTCGACCTCGCGGATCACGAACGGCACCGTGACGAAGATGCTGGCGAGCACGATCCCGGGGAAGCTGAAGATGATCTTCAGCCCGAAGTCGTTCTCGACGAAACCCATCGCACCCGCCGATCCCCACAGCAGGATCAGTGCGACGCCGACCACCACGGGCGAGACGGCGAACGGCAGGTCGATGACTGCCTGCAGGAGGTTCTTGCCACGAAACCGATTGCGCGCCAGTACCAGTGCAGTGGGGATGCCGAAGATCACGTTCAGCGGCACGACGATCGCGACCACGAGCAGCGACAGCTGCAGCGCCGATATCGCGGCCGGAGTGCCGATCGATGCGACGAACGAACCGATCCCGGGTTCGAAGGTCCGCCACAGGATCAGGCCGACGGGAACGATGACCAGGATCAGGACGTAGGCGAGCGCGGTGTAGCGCAGGAGGTTGCGGACCAGCGGCGACAGGGTCACTTCGCCAGCTCCTCACGCTTGGCGGCGCGCGATCCGATCGCCCGCAACACGAACAGGACGACGAACGAGATCGCCAGCAGCACGATCGAGATGGCCGCGGCGCCCGTCCGGTCGTCGTTCTCGATCAGCGTGCGGATCCACTGTGACGACACCTCGGTCTCGCCGGGCACGGCACCGCCGATGAGGACGACGGAGCCGAACTCGCCGATGGCGCGCGAGAAGGCGAGCCCCGCGCCTGACAGCAGTGAGGGCAGCAACGCGGGCAGGATCACCCGCGTGAAGATGGTGACGTTGTTCGCACCGAGCGATGCGGCCGCCTCCTCGACCTCGCGGTCGAGTTCGAGCAACACGGGCTGCACCGATCGCACCACGAAGGGCAGCGTGACGAACAGCAGCGCGACGCCGATGCCCCACTTGGTGTGCTGCAGGTGCAGGTCGACCGGGCTGTTCGGCCCGTACAGCGCGAGCATGACGAGGCTGGCCACGATGGTCGGCAGGGCGAACGGCAGGTCGATGACGGCGTCGACCAGTCGCTTGCCAGGGAAGTCGTCACGGGTCAGCACCCACGCGACCAGGAGCCCGAACACCAGATTGACCAAGGTGACGCCGATCGAGACGGTGATCGTCACCTTGAACGAGGCGATCGCCGCGTTCGACGTGATGGCCTCCCAGAAGGCCTCCCACCCGCCACCGGCGGCCTGCCAGAGGATTGCGGCGAGCGGGAGCAGCACGATGACGCTGAGCCACATCGTCGCCGCGCCGACTCGCAGACCCGTCGACCCGTACCTGCGGCTGAACCGGCTGGGCGCGCGCCCGGGGCCACCGTCGCCGGTGACCTCGGGCCGCGCCGCCTCCGGGTTGGGGGCTACCCCTGCGGTCATCCAGTCGCCTGCTTGTAGATCTTGGTGACCGATCCGTTGTCCTTGTCGAACAGCGCGGGATCGACGGCGCTCCAGCCGCCCAGATCGGCGATGGTCCAGAGCTTCTCGGGCGTCGGGAAGTCCGCGGCGAACTGCTCGGCGACCGCGGGGTCGACGGGGCGGAAGCCCGCCTCGGCCCACACCTTCTGACCCTCGGGGGTGTAGAGGAAGTTCTTCAGCGCGTTGGCCTGCTCCTGGTGCGCGCTACTGGTGACGACTGCGACGGGGTTCTCGATCTTGAAGGTCTGCGGCGGGTTGACGTGCTCGACCTCCTTGCCCTGGCGCTCGACGTTGATCGCCTCGTTCTCGTAGCTGATCAGCACGTCACCGGTGCCCTGCAGGAACACGTCGGTGGCCTCCCGGCCCGACCCCGGGCGGGTCTTCACGTGCTCGGTGACCAGCTTGTTGACGAAGTCGAGGCCCGCCTGGGCGTCCTTGCCGCCGTTGCTCTTCGCCGCGTAGGGCGCCAGCAGGTTCCACTTGGCGGAACCGGAACTCAGTGGGCTGGGGGTGACCACCTCGAGGCCGGGCTGGAGCAGGTCGTCCCAGTCCTTGATGTTCTTCGGGTTGCCCTTGCGGACGACCAGCGAGACCACCGAGCCGAAGGGCACGCCCTTCGTGGCGTCGCCGTTCCAGTCCTTGGCGACCTTGTCGGCCTTCACCAGCCGGGTCACGTCGGGCTCGACGGAGAAGTTGACGATGTCGGCGGGCTTGCCGTCGACGACGGCGCGCGACTGGTCGCCCGATGCGCCGTAGGACGTGGTCACCGCGATGCCCTTGCCTGCCTCGGTCGCGGTGAACGCCGGAATGATCTTGCTCCAGCCCGGTTCCGGCACGGCGTAGGCGACGAGGGTCAGCGTGGTGTCCGCATCGCTTGCGCCGTCGCCGCCTGCGACGTCGCTCGCGCCGCCGCCGCAGCCGGCGAGCAACGTGGCGGTGAGCGCCAGGGCGCCGACGGACAGCCAGGACTTCGTGGCCTTGGGCTTGAGAGTGGGCATGACTGCCTTTCCTAGGGGGTGGGGAAGCTGGGAACCCCGTTCACGACGGAAAGGCGAAGGTGACAGTGTCAAGCTCGAAAGAGCACGCGAGCCGACGCCAAACCGCGAACGGGCTGGGTCAGCGACAACAGGAAACGTCTGCAACAGCGCAGGAACCCACGGCAATGAGGGCCAAGACGTGGCCCTCGGTGCTGCCGGACGCTGCATGCATGGCGCGAAGAATAACAGAGTTCAGTGACCCTGCATCATCACCGGGCGAGCAGCCACATGACGACGACCAAGACGACCAGCGCGACCAGGATCAGCGTGACCCGCGAGCGTGGCATTCCGTTCACGTTTCATCCTCTTCTGCATGGCGGGCACGACGTAGCAAACGGATCCCGTTGCCGAGGGCGCCGTCGAGTACCACGGCGGCCCCGTAGGCCAACGCGAGGACGACGGGCATGACCACGACGGTCTGGGCGACGAAGCCGAGGCCCGAAAGCCACAGTTCCACCCCGTCCCACCAATTCAGGATGCCGCTCACCTGCACCACCCTACGATCTGTGTCGTGAACACCTCCGACGCGACGACGACGTGCCTGGTTGCAGGGGGCGGACCTGCCGGCATGATGCTGGGGCTGCTGCTCGCCCGCGCCGGTGTCGACGTGACGGTGATGGAGAAGCACGCGGACTTCCTGCGCGACTTCCGTGGCGACACCGTGCACGCCAGCACCCTGCGCCTGCTCGACGAGTTGGGCCTCGGCGAGCAGTTCGCGGCTCTCCCGCACCGGATGATCGAGGGCGTCAACGCGACGATCCAGGACACCACGCTGCACATCGACCTGAGCCACCTGCCGGGGCCGCACAAGCACATCGCCCTGGTGCCGCAGTGGGACTTCCTGGAACTGCTCGCGACGGCAGCGCGCAGCGAGCCGACGTTCCGGCTGCTGCGGAGCACGGAGGTGCTCGGCCTGGTTCGTTCCGGCGGGAAGGTGACCGGGGTGCGCTACCGCGACG
>JAQSXQ010000162.1 GCA_029256565.1 Mycobacterium sp. | reverse complement strand
CGGTTCAGGTGGTCGGTGCTGGGCCCCGACACCGACGTGAACGAGGCGACGCGCTGACCCGACTCCGGGCGGGCGAGGTACTCCCATACGCCGACCGAACCCCAGTCGTGAGCCAATACGTGCACCGCACTGCCCGGCGCGACTGCGTCGACGACGGCCTCGATGTCGTCGGCGTAGCGCGCCATCGCGAACGACGCGACCCGCCGCGGGGCGTCTGATCGCCCGACGCCGCGGTTGTCGTACGTGATCACCCGGAACCGGTCGGCGAGCAGCGGCACCACGCCGTCCCACAGCGCGTGCGAATCCGGCCAGCCGTGCACGAGCACCACGGTCGGGCCCGTTGGGTTGCCTTGGGCGTAGACGGCGATCCGGACGCCGTCCGCGCTCTCGACGAATGTCTCCTGCATGGCCGTCATGTGACCTTCCCGGGGCGGTTCAGCGATCTTCGAGTTCGCGACGCGCCGCGCGCTTGCGCTCGATGCGTCGCTTCTCGTCATAGTCGCGCATCCGCTGCGGATAGCCGACCTTCTGTACGTCGTAGACGGGAATGCCGAGTTGAGCGTTCAACTTGCGGGCACCGGCCTGCCCGCCCACGCGGCGACGCGTCCACTCGCCGTCGGCGGCGACGAGTATCGCGGTGACCTCGGTGACGGTGGTCTGGGGCTCGATGAACGCCTCGACACCGGTGTGGGTGGCGACCCACTGCTTCAGGTATTCGAGGTTGGCAGCAGAGTCCGCTTTGCTGGTACGGCCACCGCGGCGACGTCGCAACCTGTCGAACAGCCCCAACTCGACCCGACTCCCTTCGGCACGGAAGTGCCAACGCTTGATTCGATAGTGCCAGAGCGCGCCGTGTGCAGGTCTGCGACGACCAACGCACCCGGACGTGGAAGGATGGGCAACGCGATATTTCGACCTGGCACGCGCGACCGTTCGAGGGAGTCAACACACATGGCCATCTCCGTCCAGATGCCCGCACTCGGTGAGAGCGTCACGGAGGGGACGGTGACCCGCTGGCTCAAGCAGGAGGGCGACACCGTCGAAGTCGACGAGCCCCTGCTCGAAGTGTCGACCGACAAGGTCGACACCGAAATCCCTTCTCCCGCCGCCGGTGTTCTGACCAAGATCATCGCCCAGGAGGACGACACCGTCGAGGTCGGTGGTGACCTCGCGACGATCGGCGAAGAAGGCGAAGGCGGCTCCGATGATTCGGGATCCGACGCCGATGCAGACGCCGGTTCCGACGACTCGGCTGCCGAGGACTCCTCCGACGACGAGCCCGCCGAGGCAGAGTCGCCCGCCGAGGAACCCGCCGCGCAGTCCGAGCCGGCCGCCGAGGAGACCGAGGCGGAGCCCGAGCCCGAGAAGCCGTCGAAGAAGCCCGCAGCCTCCGGCGGCGGCGACGCGACCGCGGTCAAGATGCCCGAGTTGGGCGAGTCCGTGACCGAGGGCACCGTCACCCGGTGGCTCAAGAAGGTCGGCGACAGCGTCGAGGTCGACGAGCCCCTCGTCGAGGTATCCACCGACAAGGTCGACACGGAGATCCCCTCACCGGTGGCGGGCACGCTGTTGTCCATCACCGCCGAGGAGGACGACGTCGTCGAGGTCGGCGGCGAACTCGCCAAGATCGGCTCGGCGGACGCGGCATCTGAAGCAGAGCCGGAGCCAGAGCCCGAACCGGAGCCAGAGCCCGAGCCCGAGCCGGAGCCAGAGCCCGAGCCCGAGGCGAAGGAAGAGCCGAAGCCGGAACCGAAGTCCGAGCCCAAGGAAGAGCCGAAGCCGGAACCCAAGGCCGAGCCCAAGCCCGAGCCCAAGGAAGAGCCCAAGGCTCCCGCGGCGACCGCCGAGGCCTCCGGGTCCGACGGTGGCCCGTACGTCACTCCCCTGGTTCGCAAGCTGGCGACCGAGCACGGCGTCGATCTGGCGTCGGTGAAGGGCACCGGCGTCGGCGGCCGGGTCCGCAAGCAGGACGTGCTCGCGGCCGCGGAGGCCAAGAAGGCTCCCGAGCCCACCCCGGAGCCGTCGGCTCCCGCGGCTGCACCCGCCGCCGCGAAGTCGGCTCCTGCCCCGAAGCTGGCGCATCTGCGTGGCACCACGCAGAAGGCGAACCGGATCCGCCAGATCACGGCCAAGAAGACCCGGGAGTCGCTGCAGACCACCGCGCAGTTGACGCAGACCCACGAGGTCGACCTGACCAAGATCGTGGCGCTGCGGGCGCGGGCCAAGGCCAGCTTCGCCGAGCGCGAGGGCGTCAACCTGACGTTCCTGCCGTTCTTCGCCGTTGCCGTGGTCGACGCGCTCAAGGCGCACCCGAACGTCAACGCCAGCTACGACGAGGACAGCAAGCAGATCACCTACTACGACGCCGAGCACCTCGGCTTCGCGGTCGACACCGAGCAGGGACTGCTGTCCCCGGTGGTGCACAACGCGGGTGACCTGTCGCTGGGCGGGCTGGCCCGCGCGATCGCCGACATCGCGGCTCGCGCGCGTTCGGGCAACCTGAAGCCCGACGAGCTGTCCGGCGGCACCTTCACCATCACCAACATCGGCAGCCAGGGCGCACTGTTCGACACGCCGATCCTGGTTCCGCCGCAGGCGGCGATGCTGGGCACCGGTGCGATCGTCAAGCGCCCGAGGGTGATCGTCGACGAGTTCGGCAACGAGTCGATCGGCGTCCGGTCGGTGGCCTACCTGCCGCTGACCTACGACCACCGTCTGATCGACGGTGCCGACGCGGGCCGTTTCCTGACCACCATCAAGCGGCGACTCGAAGAAGGGGCGTTCGAGGCCGACCTCGGGCTCTAATCCCGTGTCGGTCATCGCGATCGCCGGGTCGTCCGGTGTCATCGGCACGGCGCTCGTCAGTGCGCTGCGGGCCGCTGATCACCGGGTGGTCCGGCTCGTCCGACGGACGCCTGCCCACGCCGACGACGTGTTCTGGAACCCGGACACCGGCGAGCTGGACACCGGCGTGCTCGACGACGTCGACGCCGTCGTGAACATGTGCGGTGTCGGCGTCGGGGACAAGCGGTGGTCCGGGGCGTTCAAGCAGAGCCTGCGCGACAGCCGGATCGGGCCCACCGACGTCCTGTCGAACGCGGTGGCCGATGCCGGGGTGCCGGTGCTCGTCAACGCGAGCGCGGTCGGCTTCTACGGCGACACGCGCAACCGCGTCGTCGACGAGACCGCGCCGCGCGGCGACGGGTTCCTCGCCAAGTTGTGCGAGGACTGGGAGGCCGCGACCGCCGCGGCGCATGCAGCAGGTGCGCGGGTGGTGTTGGCACGTACCGGGCTCGTCCTGTCGCCGTCCGGTGGCGTGCTCGCTCGGCTGCGACCGTTGTTCGCGTTCGGCCTCGGCACGCGCCTTGGCAACGGCAAGCAGTACATGGCGTGGATCAGCCTCGAGGATCAGATTCGGGCGTTGCTGTTCGCCATCGGACACGATGACGTATCGGGGCCGGTGAACTTCACCGGTCCCGCGCCGGTGACCAATGCCGAGTTCACTGCCGCGCTGGGCCGGACACTGCACCGGCCGACGCCGACGGCGGTGCCGGGCTTCGCACTGCGTGCGGTCGTCGGCGAGTTCGCCGACGAGGGCCTGCTCGCCGGCCAGCGGGCGATCCCCGCCGCGCTGGAGCGGGCGGGCTTCGAGTTCCGGCACAACACGATCGGCGAGGCGCTGGCCTACGCGACGGCAGCCAAGGATGGCGGATAGCGGGCGTACCGTGACAGGCATGTCTTCTGCCCCGGTGCAGGCCTCGGTCCGCGCGGAGTCGTCACCGATCGACGTGCGGCGACTCGGCACGCTGGACTACGAGTCCGCCTGGCAGTTGCAGCGCGAGACGGCCGACGCCAGGGTCGCCGGCGGTCCCGACACCCTGCTGCTGCTGGAACACCCTCCGACGTACACGGCAGGCAAGCGCACCGAACCGCACGAGCGCCCCGACCCGAGGATCTCCGGCGGGATCCCGGTCGTCGACACCGACCGCGGCGGCAAGATCACCTGGCACGGCCCCGGCCAGCTCGTCGGCTACCCGATCATCGGCCTGGCGCAGCCCATGGACGTCGTGAAGTTCGTTCGCCGCCTTGAGGATTCGCTGATCTCGGTGTGCACGGCACTCGGCGTGCCGGTGGGCCGGGTGGAGGGTCGTTCCGGGGTCTGGGTGCCCGCCGACGGCCCGCGGCCGACCCGCAAGATCGCGGCCATCGGCATCCGGGTGGCCAGGGGGACGACGCTGCACGGCTTCGCGCTGAACTGTGACTGCGATCTCGGCGCCTACTCCTCGATCGTGCCCTGTGGCATCTCCGACGCAGGCGTGACGTCACTGTCGGCCGAGCTGGGCCGGACGGTCGGCGTCGCGGACGTCGTCGACCTCGTCGCCGACGCCGTCGCGGACGCACTCGACGGCCGCATCGCAGTCGGTGCCTCGTCGGCCGCGAGCGTAGAATCGGCCCAGTGACTATCGCCCCCGACGGCCGCAAATTGCTGCGGCTCGAGGTCCGCAACGCCGAGACCCCCATCGAGCGCAAGCCGCCGTGGATCAAGACGACGTTGAAGACCGGTCCCGAGTACAAGGAACTCAAGGCGCTGGTGCGCCGCGAGGGTCTGCACACGGTGTGCGAGGAGGCGGGCTGCCCCAACATCTACGAATGCTGGGAGGACCGCGAGGCGACCTTCCTCATCGGCGGCGAACAGTGCACCCGGCGGTGCGACTTCTGCCAGATCGACACCGGCAAGCCTGCCGAACTCGACCGTGACGAACCGCGCCGCGTCGCCGAGAGCGTGCAGGCGATGGGCCTGCGGTACTCGACGGTCACCGGCGTCGCGCGCGACGACCTGCCCGACGGCGGCGCGTGGCTCTACGCCGAGACCGTGCGCCAGATCAAGTTGCTCAACCCGAACACCGGCGTCGAGCTGCTCGCCCCGGACTTCAACGCGATCCCCGAACAGCTCAACGAGGTCTTCGAGTCGCGTCCCGAGGTGTTCGCGCACAACGTCGAGACGGTCCCCCGCATCTTCAAGCGGATCCGCCCGGCCTTCCGGTACCAGCGCAGCCTCGACGTCATCACCGCGGCACGCGAGTTCGGTCTGGTCACCAAGAGCAACCTGATCCTCGGCATGGGCGAGACGCCCGACGAGGTGCGGACCGCGCTCGTCGACCTGCATCAGGCGGGCTGCGACATCATCACCATCACGCAGTACCTGCGTCCGTCGCTGCGGCACCACCCGGTGGAGCGCTGGGTCAAGCCCGAGGAGTTCGTCGAGCACTCGAAGTTCGCCGAGGAGGTCGGTTTCTCCGGCGTTCTGGCCGGTCCGCTGGTGCGGTCGTCGTACCGCGCGGGCAGGCTCTACGCCGAAACCGCACGCATCCGGGCGGCGTCGGCGTCCTGATGTCCGGCGGGGCATGGGGAATGCCCGGGCCACCCGTATCCTGATCCAATGGCGAAAAAGCGCAATACCGCCGAGATGAAGGCCGCCAAGGCCCAGGCGAAGGCCACGCGGAAGGCTGCCTCCAAGGAGCGGCGCAGTCAGCTGTGGCAGGCATTCCAGATCCAACGCAAGGAGGACAAGCGCCTCCTGCCGTACATGATCGGCGCATTCGTC
>JAQSXQ010000161.1 GCA_029256565.1 Mycobacterium sp. | reverse complement strand
TCGACGTTCCGACAGCAGCTTCGGGCGAATCCCTGGTGCGGGTGGAGGCGGCAGCAGTCGCCCACCTGGACGTGACGGTGGCCGGCGGAGACTTCGGCATCAAGCCGATACTGCCCTACACCGGCGGAGTCGAAGGGTGCGGTGTGATCGTCGAGTCGGCGACCATGAAGCCGGGCACTCGGGTCGTCCTTCGCGGCGGAGGCCTCGGGTTGGTGCGTGACGGCACCTGGGCGGAGTTCGTGACCGTCAAGGACAAGGTGCTCACCGAGCTACCGGCGGGGTTGTCGGCAGAGTTGGGAGCGCTGTTCTGGGTTCCCACCACCACGGCGCACACCGCGCTCGTCGAGGTCGGACGGCTGGGTGCTTGGCTGCCCGACGTGTCCTCGGCCGCCGAGGAGCACGTGGTGGTCGCGGGTGCCGCGGGCGCCGTTGGCTCGATGGTGGCGCAGCTCGCGGTGCGCCGTGGTGCCACGGTGACAGCGCTCGTCGCCGATCAGGACCAGGCAGCACGCGTCGTCGACGGCGCCACGGTGGTGATCGCCGGTGACGTCGAAAAGTTGGCCGAACTCGCGGAGAGGCGCCCAGCCAGCTTGCTCGTCGACACCCTCGGCGGTGCGGATCTGGTGACCAGATCGCGGTGGGTACGTCCCGGTGGGCGTGTCGTCTCGATCGGGTACGTCACGGGTAACGACGTGTCGATCGGTCTGTCCAACTGGCTTCTCGACGACGTTGCGTTGATACCCGTCAACATGATTCGACGCGAGCGGGACTCGCGCGCGCTGGTGCCCGAACTTGCCGCGTTGCTCGCCGCCGGTGACCTCGTGTTGGACTACGAGACGTTTCCTCTCTCGGAGACGGCGCGTGCTCTCGACCTGCTGCGTGAGGGCAAGGTCCGCGGGCGCGCCGTTGTCCTTCCCGGGTAAGGCGACATGACCGGGCGCCGGGAGCTGGAAGCCGCGGTTGCGGTCGTTCTCGAACAGGTGACGGGTGAGCGGCTGCTGGCCGCAGTTCGCGGCATGGTCGACATCGCCAGTCCCACCGGCGCGGAACGTCCACTCGCCGAATGGGTTGCCTCCGAACTCGTCACCTCGGGACTCGACGCCGAGGTGCAGGGCATCGATGCGAGCCAGGCCAACGCCGTGGCGACGATATCGGGTGCCGAGGGCCCGTCGCTGCTGCTCTACGCACCCGTCGACACGTTCACCACCGGGGACCCGTCTCTCGACATCCCGGGTGCGGCGCCATTGTGGCGACCGGACCTCGCCCCTCGAGCGGTGGTCCACGGCGAGATCGTCGAAGGACTGGGCGCGGGAAACCCGAAGGGGCATGCCGCCGTCGTGCTGGCGGTTCTGCAGGCCATCCATGCCTCGGGCGTGACGCCGCCGGGCGACGTCGTCGGCGGGTTCGGCGCCGGCGGCATGCCGAGCTTCGCCGTCGAGGGGGTAGGCACCCCGGGTCGGGCGAACACCGGTCATGGTGTCGGGGCGGCCTTTCTGTTGGAACGCGGCTACACCACCGACTACGCCGTCATCGCCAAGCCGGGGTGGACGGTGCTCCACGAGGAGGTCGGCCTGGTCTGGATCGACGTCACCGTCCACGGTCTACACACCTACGCCGGAAGTCGGCACCGCTTGCCCTACAGCAACGCCGTGGCGTCGGCCGGCCGCGTCGCCGTCGCGTTGGAGAACTGGCTCGACGACTATCCGCGGCGGCACCGATACGCGACGATGAGCCCGCAGGGCATCGTGTCCTCGATTCACGGGGGAATCGAGCGGCTCGGTGCCTCCACCCCGGCGACGGTGCGGCTGCGTCTGGACCTGCGGATCACCACCCAGCAGACGCCGGCATCCGTACTCCGCGAGGTGCGCCACATGCTGGCCGGTGTGAGTGACGAACTGGGAATCGTGGTGACGGCGCACCAGAGCGCGGCCGTGCCCGCCAGCCACACGCCACCGGAGTCACCGGTTGTTCGCGCCGCCGTCAACGCCTTTGAGTCGGTCGCCGGGGGGCCGCACGTTCTGATCCTCGACAACAGCGGCGCCACCGACGCCAACATCCTTCGGATGCGCGGGGTGCCCACCGCACGGGTCGGGATGCCGAAGGTGGCGGCGATGCCCGACGGCTCTGAGATCGACTTCACCAGGGGGATGAATCTCGTCGACCTGCGCGAGATGAGGCGATTGGCCGAGACCCTGATTCGTACGGTGTTCCTTCTGCCGGCGGAGCACAGTGGACGACGTGGATGACCTCGACCAGGCCGCGGGTTCGAACAGCGTGCTGGGCAAGGCCCGATTGATTCTCGAGGCGTTCCAATTGGACGACGGCAGTCTTACGCTGACCGAACTGTCCAAGCGGACCGGGATTTCGAAGGCATCGGTCCATCGGCTGAACCAGGAGTTGCTCGACTGGGGGATGCTCGAGCGCTCGGGGCTGGAGTACCGGCTCGGCATGCGCGCGTTCGAACTCGGTAGCCGCGTCCCGCGGTTCCGTGTCCTGCGTGACGCCGTCCGGCCGTACATGGAAAGCTTGCATCACCGAACCAGGGAGACGGTCCACCTGGCCGTCCTCGACGGTCTTGACGTTCTCTATCTGGAGAAGGTGGCCGGCGGCCCGCGGGCGGCGCGGCCGTCGCAGATCGCCGGCCGGCTGCCGCTGCACTCGACGGCGACGGGGAAGGTGTTGTTGGCCTTCAGCCCGGCGACTCTGGTGCAGAGTCTCTTCGAGCGTGGGCCACTCGAGCGTGTCACTCCGACGACGGTCGTCATGCCGGGAATGTTGGTCAACCAGCTACGCCAAGCTCGGAGTGACGGCTACGCGACCGAGCGGGAGGAGACCACCGCAGGTTATCGCTCGGTTGCCGTCCCGATCTTCGGAGCAAGCGGACTGTTGCTGGCGGCGGTGTCGCTGACGACGGCCGCGGCGGGGTCGAATCCGGCCGAGCACGCGGAGTTGCTCAAATCGCTGAGTCGCAAGGTCTCGGCCACGGGCGCGGTCAACTAGTCGACCGTCCCGATGGCGACCTGGTCGAGCATCTCCCGCGCACGCGTGCACGGAAAGCCTAAACGAGTTTTTTAACAACTCAAATGGGCGGTTATAGTGTTCTTTCATGAGCCTTGAACCCCCACAGGACCTCGAAATACGAGCGGGACGACGCGAGTGGTCGGCGCTGGGCGTGCTGGTGTTGGTGGTGACACTGCTGGCCGTCGACGGCACGGTCCTGTACCTCGCGGTGCCCTCGCTCACAGCCGACATGGCACCAACGTCCACGCAACTTCTGTGGATCGGGGACATCTACTCGTTTGTCCTTGCTGGTCTGCTGATCACCATGGGCAATGTCGCCGACCGCATCGGTCGCAAACGGCTATTGCTGATTGGCGCTGCCGCCTTCGGTGCCGCGTCGGCGATTGCGGCCTTCGCGCCGGACCCGCAGACCCTCATCGCGGCCCGCGCACTACTCGGTGTCGCGGGGGCGACGCTGATGCCCTCCACCCTGTCGATCGTGCGAGCGATGTTTGGCGACCCGAAACAGCGCACCACCGCGATCGCCATCTGGTCGACGGGTGCGATGGCCGGTGCCACGATCGGCCCGCTCGTCGGTGGTCTGCTGCTCGAGCACTTCTGGTGGGGCTCGGTGTTTCTCATCAATCTGCCGGTCATGGCACTCGTACTGATCGCCGGACCGATCCTGATTCCCGAGTCCCGCGGTGATGCGGCCAAAACGATCGACCTGTGGTCCTCGCTGCTCTCGATCCTGGCGATCGTTCCCGTGGTCTATGCCGTCAAGCACTGGGTCGGCAGCGGCTGGGACTACAGCGTTCCGCTCTGCGGTCTGTTCGGTCTGGCGGCGGGCGTCATGTTCATCCGCCGGCAACGTCGGCTGGCCCACCCGTTGCTGGACATCAGCCTGTTTCGAGTTCCCGCATTCGCCGGGGCAGTGGTGTCGAATGGATTGGCGATCTTTGCCTTCATTGGTCTGCTGTACTTCTTCTCGCAGTACTTGCAGCTCGTCCGGGGCTACGGACCGCTCGTCGCCGGTCTGGCTGAGCTCCCGGGGACCCTGGCCGCGATGGTGGTGGTCGTCTTCGTCGGCGCTCTCAGTATGAAACTCGGAGCCGGCCGTGCCATCGGGCTCGGACTGGCGGCCGGTTCCCTCGGCCTCGCCGGGATCGGGCTGAGCAGCTTCCACGCCAGTTATTGGGGACTTGGCGTCGCTCTGGTGGTCATCGGGTTGGGCATCGGGGTAGCCATGACCTTGTCCACTGATGCGGTGGTGTCAGCGGTACCGAAGGAGCGCGCCGGCGCCGCCTCGGCAATCGCAGAGACCGCTTATGAGCTCGGAACCGCCTTGGGGATCGCCGTTCTCGGTTCGTTCCACCTCGCGATGTACCGAAGCCACCTCGACCTGCCGATCACGACGGCGCCTTCCGCGGCGACGGCCGCAAACGATTCTCTGGCGGTTACCGTCAAGACGGTCACCGACCCCGTGGTCGTCGACCATGCCCGGGACGCGTTCGCCAGTGCGGTGCAGAGCACGTCCTACACCGCGGCGGCGCTGCTGCTCGTCGCAGCGGTGCTGGCCTGGCGGATAATCCCGTCTACCCGAGCTGTCACGGAAGGGGTCTCCCATGACGGAAAGTGATCCATCGCCCGGCCGGAACAAGGAGCGCACCCGCCGGGCCATCCTGGACGCTGCCGCGCAGATGCTCTCCACACGCGGGTCGAAAGTGAGTCTCGCCGACATTGCGAAGACCGCCGGCGTGACCCCGGGTGGTCTGCGGCATCACTTTCCCAGCCGAAAATCGCTGCTCCGCGGCGTGGTCGAGGACAGTATCGAGCGCTTGTGGGACGAGATTCACGAGCACGTCGATCTGTCAGAGAACAGGCCAGGCAAGCTGCTTCGCGGCTATATCCGCGCACTCACCGGCGACAGCGACGTTTTGGCGAGCGTCCTTGATCCCACCGGCCTCAGTGCGGCACTCGGTCACCCCGCGGAGTTCGAAGACCTGTGGCTCCGTGATGCCGAGCGCTGGATCGCGGCGCTGTCCGCGGACGGCTTGCCGAAGGCACGCGTACTCGTGATCCAACACGCCGCCGAAGGATTGGCGGTCGCCCGCTCGGGCCGATGTATCAGCGAGGATGCCCTGGCGCTCGCGCGGGCCGAACTGCTCGCAATGACAGAGCGGACGCTGCCATGAGGCGGCGGCCGCTCGGAGCCCTCGTGTTGTCGGATGGGGTGATTCCCCGCCAGGTCACACAGCTGGGAACCCGTCAATGGCCTTCGAATCGAGCGGGCCGCTTGTCGAGGAAGGCTTGGATTCCTTCGGAGGCGTCCCGAAGACCGATATTGGCCAAGACGTGCTCTTCCTCGACGGCCATCGCGTCGTCGATCGGCAGCCCCCATCCGCGATCGATCGCAGACTTCACCAATCCGATGGTGGCAGTGGGACCGTCGGCAAGCC
Organism: Mycobacterium sp.; assembly: GCA_029256565.1. GTDB lineage: Bacteria > Actinomycetota > Actinomycetes > Mycobacteriales > Mycobacteriaceae > Mycobacterium. The sequence goes on along the minus strand of JAQSXQ010000161.1, from coordinate 157 downwards.
GACGGGCTTCACGGGTGACCACCTCGTCGAAGTCCTCGCCCGCGACGAGGTCGACGAGTCCTTCACGCAACGCCTCGTCGGCGGAGAGTCGCGTCGCGTCGATGATGAGCCGCTTCGCGCGGTGCGGTCCGATCAGCCTGGGTAGGCGCTGGGACCC
>JAQSXQ010000160.1 GCA_029256565.1 Mycobacterium sp. | reverse complement strand
ACGAGCAGGAACGGCGAGAGCAGCGCGAAGACGTCACGCGCGCCGTAGGCGTTCTGCGAGATGGGCCCCGCCGCGGTCGTCGACGCGGCCGCCAGCATCAGCCCGATGAGCATCGAGCCGGAGTCGCCCATGAATATCCGGGCGCGGTGGAAGTTGTGCGGCAGGAATCCCAGGCACGCCCCGGCGAGGACGACCGAGATGACCGCGGGCGGGTAGAACAGCACGTCGCCGCCGTGGTCGCGCAGCAGTCCGATCGAGAAGATGCAGATTGCTGCCGCGGTGATGAGGCCGAGCCCCGCCGCGAGCCCGTCGAGGCCGTCGACGAAGTTCATCGCGTTGACGATCGAGACCGTCAGCGCCAGCGTCAGCAGGATCGACGTCACCTGGTCCAGGACGATGGTGCCGACGCCGCCGATCGGGATGTAGAGCACGCTCCAGGCCACGCCCATGGTGACGAGCACACTCGCCGCGGTGATCTGGCCCGCGAACTTGGTCAGCGCGTCGAGACCCCACCGGTCGTCGATGACGCCGATCGCCATGATGAGCCCACCGGCGACGACGACGGCGGGCATCCCGGACGAGTAGACGAAACCCCGTGTCAGCGCGGGCAGTTGCGACGCCAGTAGAACGGCGACGACGACCCCGATGTACATCGCGAGCCCGCCCATGCGGGGCGTCGGCTGCAGGTGGACGTCACGTTCCCTCGGGTAGGCGACCGCACCCCACCGGGTGGCGAGCGCGCGGACCCAGCCGGTCGCGAAGTAGGTGATGATGGCCGCGGTCAGCCCGACGAGCGCCAGTTCCCGCAGCGGCACGCCCGCGCCGCGGTCGGACAACGCGAGCAGGCCCTCCACGGGACTGAACCGTACTCGACCTCGCTGAGAGCGACGAACCCGTCGGGTTCGCTCAGTCCGGTGCGTCGGTGAGCGACTCGGCCTCGACGTCGAGCACTCCGGCGATGGCATCCGCGGTGATCGGACCCTGCCGCAGTATGCGCGGACGCGCGCCGGTGAGGTCGACGATCGTCGACGCGGCCTGCCTGGCGGACGTCCCTGCCTCGAGGTAGACCTCCACCAGATCGCCGAGCTGTTCCTGCGCCTCGGCGGCCGTGACGGCGGCGGGTTGCCCCGAGATGTTGGCGCTCGAGACCGCCATCGGCCCCACCTCGCGCAGCAACTCGATCGCGACCGGGTGCAGCGGCATCCGCAGCATCACGGTGCCGTCGGCGTCGCCGAGATCCCACTGCAGCGACGGTGCCTGCCGCACGACCAGGCTCAGTGCGCCCGGCCAGAAGGCGCGGATGAGTTCGCGCGCCGCCCCCGGCACCGAATAGACCAGACCGTCGATGGTGTGCCAGGAGCCGACCAGGACGGGAACGGGCATGTCGCGGCCGCGGCCCTTCGCGGCGAGCAGCGCGGAGACGGCCGATCCGTTGAAGGCGTCGGCGCCGATGCCGTAGACGGTGTCGGTCGGCAGCACGACGAGGCGGCCGCCTCGCAGCGCGCTGACCGCCGACGCGATGCCGGTCGCGCGGGTGTCGGGGTCGGAGCAGTCGAACGTCGTCATGTCGGTCCTAGCTTCTCACCCGGCTCGCGTCGCGGTGACGAAGCGTGGCCGTCCGGCCAGATCGCGCCGGGGCGTGACGTCGGTGAAGGCCCCGCTGCGGTCGAACACCGCGACCGTCGCGGCGGAGGTCGTGTCGTCGTGCTCGACGCCCACCCGTCCGCCGCGGCGCAGCAGTCGGACGGCGTGCGCCACGATCGGCTCGATGACGGCCATGCCGTCGGGACCGCCGAACAGGGCGTGGTGCGGGTCGTGGTCGGCGACTTCGGACTCGAGTTCCGCCCCGTCGGGGATGTAGGGCGGATTCGCGACGATCAGGTCGACCGCACCGTCGCGGCCGGCGAGCAACCCGTCGGTGGTGACGTCGGCGGCGACGAGTTCGACCCCGGTCCCGGCGACGTTGCGACGCGCGTAGGCCAGCGCCTCCGGCGAGTCGTCGACGGCGATGACGGTGGCCGTCGGCAGCGCCCGCGCCAGCGCGACGGCCAGTGCGCCGGATCCCGTGCAGAGGTCGACGATCACCGGGCGGTCCGGCAGCGGTTGCGCCAGCGCCCACTCGAGCATCGACTCGGTCTCCGGTCGCGGCACGAACACCCCGGGGCCGACGCCAACCGTGACGGGCCCGAACGCCGCGGAACCGATCAGGTGCTGCAGCGGGATGCGCCGCGCCCTCGCGTCGACCAGTTCCCGGAACCTCGGGTGGAAGTCGTCGTCGGGATCGGTCAGGAAGAGCCGCCCGCGATCGACGTCGGCGACGTGTGCGGCGAGCTGTTCGGCGTCGGCTCTGGCGCTAGCCACCCCGGCCGCCGCGAGCACGTCCGTGGCCTCGGCGACGGCGTGCCGCATCGAACTCACGCTTCCTGCAACCGCGCCTGTTTGTCGGCGGCGGCCAACGCGTCGAAGAGCGGGTCCAGGTCGCCATCGAGCACCTGGTCGAGGTTGTGCGACTTGAAGTTGATCCGGTGATCGGCGATGCGGTTCTCCGGGTAGTTGTACGTCCGGATGCGCTCGCTGCGGTCGACGGTGCGGATCTGGCTGGCGCGGTCCGCCGACGCGTCGGCCGACGCCTGCTCCTCGGCGAGCGCCTGGAGACGGGCGGCGAGCACCACCATGGCGCGCGCCTTGTTCTGCAGCTGCGAGCGCTCGTTCTGGCACGTCACGACGATGCCGGTCGGCAGATGGGTGATGCGGACCGCGGAGTCGGTGGTGTTGACGCCCTGGCCGCCCTTGCCCGACGAGCGGTAGACGTCGATGCGGAGATCGGACTCGTCGATCTGGACCTCGGCGACGTCCTCGGGCTCCGGATACACCAGGACGCCGGCGGCCGAAGTGTGCACGCGGCCCTGGGATTCGGTGACCGGGACACGCTGGACGCGGTGCACGCCGCCTTCGAACTTCAGCCGCGCCCACACGCCGTCGGCCGAATCGCCCTTGCTGGCGATGGTCAGCGTGGCGTCCTTGTAGCCGCCGAGGTCCGAGGTGGTCTCGTCGAGCACGGTGACCGTCCACCCGTGCCGCTCGGCGTAGCGGATGTACATCCGGGCGAGATCGGCGGCGAACAGTGCCGATTCCTCGCCACCCTCGCCCGACTTGACCTCGAGCACGACGTCGTCGGCATCGTGGGGATCGCGTGGGGCGAGCAGGTCGGTGAGGTGGCGGTCGAGTTCGGCGACGCGCGCCTCGAGTTCGGGCACCTCGGCGGCGAACGACTCGTCGTCGGCGGCGAACTCGCGTGCCGTGTCGAGGTCACCGCGGGCGGTCTCGAGCTTGCGGTAGGTCGACGCGATCGGCGCGACTTGCGCGAAGCGTCGCCCGACGCGCTTGGCCGCACCGGCGTCGGCGTGCAGGGCTGGGTCGGAGAGCTGCCGTTCGAGGTCGGCGTGCTCGGCCAACAGTGCCTCGATCTTGGGAGCGTTCTCGCTCACGGGTGCCTCCGTCCCATACCGTCCATTGAAACGAGAACGGCGCCCGTACCCGTCGCGGATGCGACGGATCGGGCGCCGTTGACGTAGCTAGTTGTCGGCGCTTGCGGTCTCGCTACCGGCATCGCTGCCGGCCTTGCGCTTGCCGTAGCGCTTCTCGAAGCGAGCGACGCGGCCGCCGCTGTCGAGGATCTTCTGCTTGCCCGTGTAGAACGGGTGGCACTGCGAGCAGACCTCGACCGTGATCTGGCCGCTGTCCTTGGTGCTGCGCGTGTGGAAGGTGTTGCCACAGCCGCAGACCACGGTGGTCTCGTTGTACGTGGGGTGAATACCCGATTTCATCTCAAGTCCTCTTCAGTCGTTGGCCGCCGGGTCGCCTGCTCCCTGACCTGGGAGACATCAGACGTGAACCGGAACCGAGGTCGACGGCCCATTATGCCAGGTCAGCCGCCAGTGTCATAAACGCCCGCAGACCAGTCGCTATTCCGCGTGATCGAACGCGGACGCCACGGCGGCCGTGTGCCCCGACAACCCGCCGATGCCGATGCGTCGGCCGGCCAGCACCAGGACGATGTCGCGCACCGGCCCCGTCACGGCGTCCCCTGATCCGAGCCGCAGCGGTGCGTCGGTGGCGTCGAACGACACCTTCCCGAACCGTCTGCGGGCGTTGAACGGAAAGCCCATCGCCCACAGCCGCTCGGCGGCGGCGACCGCGGGTGCGATGGGCATCGGCCGGTCCACTCCGAGTGGGACCGCGATGTCCTGGCCGTGAATGAGGACGTCGAGCAGTGGGTCGGCAACGGCGGTGCCCGGCGGTCGTCGCCGACCGCCCACCATCGCGCGCAGCGTCGCGACGATTTCCTCGGGCGTGCTGGCGTCTTCGCGCGCGACCCGGGCGATCATGTGGTTGAAGCGGAATCCGGAGCGCACCGCTTCACGGGCCATCCGTGCCCAGGGAGTGTGTCCATGGGTGAGGTGCACGGCGACGTCGCGCACGACCCACCCGTCGCACAGCGAGGGCGTGGCCCACTGGTCGTCGGTGAGGGTCTCGAGGAAGTCCGCGAGGTCGGCGCGCTGATGATCTATCCAGTGCCAGGTCTCGTCGGTGTTCATGCCGGCCCTCCAATAGTCAGGTTTCCTGACTAAAGTAGACAGGACTCCGTACTAAAGTCAATGGCGTGACCGAGCCGCCGAACACCGCGACGCTGTTGTTCATCGCGCACCGGGCGGCCGAGACCCAGATCTTCGACGCGCTCCGCACTGCCGGGTTCGACGACCTGACGGTGGCTCAGTGCCGCATCGTGCAGCGGCTGAGCCCACGCGGCACCCGCGTCACCGACCTTGCCGAGCAGGCCCAGGTGACGAAGCAGACGGCGGGCGCACTGATCGACGAACTCGAACGCAGCGGCTACGTCGTGCGCACGACCGATCCCGCGGACGCACGGGCACGCCTGATCACGCTCAGCGCCAGGGGCGAGAAGCTCTGCGCTGCCGCCGCGGCCGAGGTCGCCAAGGTCGAGGACGAGTGGCGCGCGCACGTCGGACCGGAGGCCTACCGTCGGCTACGCGAGATGCTGATGTCGCTGCGCGAGATCACCGATCCGTACCGCTGACCGCACGTTCGCCGAGCACGTGGAACGCCTTGCCGTCGCGCTTCCACAGCACCCTGCCCGCGGCTTCGGTGCCGAGCGCGACGAGTTCGCGCTTGAGGATCTTGTTGGTCGCCGTGCTGGGTAGGTCGTCGGCCAGCCACACGAAGCGGGGCCACGCCTTGGGCGACAGATCGCGCTGGGCGGCAAGGAAGTCGGCGAACTCCTCCGGCGACAGCGTGGCGTCGTCGCGCAGCACGATCGCGGCCATCACCTGGTCCCCCACGTACTGGTCGGGCACCGGGTAGACGGCGACCCGGCTGATCGCGTTCAGTCGCAACAGGATCCGCTCGATGGGCGCCGTCGTCAGGTTCTCGCCGTCGACGCGCATCCAGTCGGCGGTGCGGCCTGCAAGGTAGATCCAGCCGTCGGCGTCGCGGTAGGCGAGGTCACCCGACCAGTACATGCCGTGCCGCATCCGCTGATCGGTGGCGCCCTGGTCGTTGTAGTAGCCCCGGAACAGGCCGCTGCCCTGGGTGTTGACCAGCTCG
>JAQSXQ010000159.1 GCA_029256565.1 Mycobacterium sp. | reverse complement strand
GGCTACCCACCCGCGTCGGGCACTACACGCGTCGTCGGTGTGACGTCGGCGTTTGGCTTCCATCGGCCCCCGTGCGATACGCTGTCGTGGCTCTCCGCGGGGTGTGGCGCAGCTTGGTAGCGTGCTTCGTTCGGGACGAAGAGGTCGTGGGTTCGAATCCCGCCACCCCGACTCGCGTTGGTGCAGTAGAAGGCTCTGATCTGGTTCATCCGGTCAGGGCCTTCTTGCATTTCGCAGTCGATCGGCGACGGCGCCGGAGTCGATTGCCATGGTCCGCCGGCGCTCTGCGGCGAGGGGATCCCCTGACGGTCTCGCCGACTCAAGGGGGGGAGTGAGTCGACGAGACCTGAACGAGCGCGGCACAGGGGGGTCGGCCAACCGCTCGTCTTATGTCAACACTACGTGGATGTTCGCGGAACCTGCGATCCGGCGCGCTGGCGACGACGGCGGCAAACGGTTTCCGGCACTAAACTGGTAAGGCTCGATCGACTTTCGTCGGAGCCCAACGGGAGGCAGTCATGGCGCGCCAAGGCACATCGTCTGCGAACCGCCACCGGTCGCTGCTTCGCGACAACGGCTTGCTGCTGGCCTGTCTGGCGCTGTTCGGCGTCTTCTTCGTCGGAATGATCGTGGCGGGCACCGCGACGTACAACGAAGAGCAGCTGGAACACGGCTCCACCGAGCAGGTGTCGATCATCGGCTACCTGACCACCGGCGACTTCGTCGAAGCCACCTTCGAGAACTGGGAGTCCGAGTTCCTCCAGATGGGCATGTACGTCGTTCTGACGGCATTCCTGTACCAGCGGGGCTCTTCGGAGTCCAAGCAGATCGACAGTGCCGCGCCGCAAGACGAGGATCCGCGCGATGCGGACGTGACCGATCGGACGCCGTGGCCGGTCCGCCGAGGCGGGTGGCCGCTGTCGCTGTACGAGAACTCCCTGGCCATCGCGTTCTTCGTGCTGTTCTTCGCCTCGATGGCCCTGCATGCGCTGGGAGGCAGCAGAGCGTTCAACGACGAACAGGTCCAACACGGCCAAGCTGCGATCTCGGTGTGGCGGTACGTCACGACGTCGCAGTTCTGGTTCGAGTCGATGCAGAACTGGCAGAGCGAGTTCGTCGCCGTCGCCGCGATCGTCGCGCTGTCGGTCTTCCTGCGCCAACGAGGTTCAGCGGAGTCCAAACCCGTCGCAGCGCCGCACGGCGAGACGAGCGCCTGATCCGCGACGCGCGCCGACGCGACCTACGTGAGGACCGTCGCGCGGTCGTCGCTGTGCTCGTGCACCTTGGCGTACATCGCGAACGAGCCGAATTCGGCGATGCCGATCAGGAGTACGGGCCAAATGGCACCGGCGCACATGCTGAGCACTGCCCGATGAGCTGCAGGACGTCGGTCATCGGAGACCCGGTCGCTCAGTACGAAGACTGCGACCGCACTGACCAGCGCAATCACGGCGTATGTGAGCATCAGCGTTGAAATCACAATTCCCCCTCGCGGTTTTGTGCTTCACGCGCCCAGATACCCCTGGATAGGCGACCCTAAACCCGTCGCTCAGCCAAGCTCGTCGCGCAGCTTGCTCAGCAACGGTTGAGCCGCCTCGGCGAGGAACCGGTCCTGCCCCTCGTCACCGACCTGGACCAGGGCGATGTCGGTGAAGCCGGCGTCCTTGTACTCGCGGACGCCCTCGACGATGGCGTCCAGGTCGGGCCCGCACGGGATCGACGACGCGGTGTCCTCCGGTCGCACGAATTGCGTGGCACCGGCGAATCCTGCCGTCGTCGGCAGGTCGGCATTGACGGCCCACCCGCCGGCGAACCAGCGGAACTGGTCGTGGGCGCGGCTGACCGCCGCGTCGCGGTCGGGGTCCCAGCAGATCGGCATCTGACCGACCACCCGGACGTCACCGGGCAGCCCGGTTGCCCGGCGCGCCTGGTGCCACTTGTCGACGACGTCCTTGTCGGGCTGCACGGCGATGAGGTCGTCGGCCAACGGCGCGAAGATCTCCACCGACCGGTCCCCCGAGACGGCCGCCGCGATGCGGACCCCACCCTCGGGGACGTCCCACAGTCGGGCCGAGTCCACCTCGAAGTACTCGCCCTTCCAGTCGACGAGGTCGCCGGTGAACAACTCGCGCATGATCTGGATCGCCTCGCGCAGCATGTCCTGCCTGCGGGCGATCGTCGGCCAGCCCTTGCCCACCACGTGTTCGTTCAGGTTCTCGCCGCTGCCGACGCCGAGGGTGAACCTGCCGTCGGCGAGGATCTGCAGCGTCGCTGCCTGCTGCGCCACGACTGCGGGGTGGTAGCGCATCGTCGGACAGGTGACGTAGGTGAAGAGTTCCACGTTCTGGGTCGCGTGCGCGACGGCGCCGAGCATCGTCCAGGCATTGGGGGCGTGACCCTGCGCACTCAGCCACGGCGAGAAGTGGTCGCTGCTCACCTCGAAGTCGAAACCGGCTTGCTCAGCTGAAACCGCGTACTCCACAAGCTGTTTCGGTCCGCTTTGCTCTGTCATCAAGGTGTATCCGAAACGCGTCATGTCCGCCGTGTACCCGCCCGGCGGTGCGGAAAACTAGAGCCGCTGCTTGACCGCCGCCGACAGCCGCGAGCCGTCGGCTTGGCCCGCGGCGATGGCGGTCGCCGCCTTCATGACCTGGCCCATGTTCTTCATGCCGGGGCGTTCCCCGATCTCCTCGGCCACCTGTGCGATCGCGGTGTCCGCCACGTTGGCCACTTCTTCGTCGTTCAGCTGCGTCGGCAGGTACTCGTCGATGACGCTGGCCTCGGCGCGCTCGTTGGCCGCCAGTTCACCACGTCCGTTCTGCACGTAGATCTCTGCGGCCTCGCCGCGCTTGCGGGACTCGCGGGCGAGCACCTTGAGCACGTCCTCGTCGGTCAGGTCCCGCGCCGCCTTGCCCGACACCTCCTCGGCCTGAACTGCGGCAAGCAGCATGCGCAGCGTCCCGGTGCGCAACTTGTCCTGCGCCTTCATCGACGCCGTCAGATCAGCCCGCAACCGCTCCTTGAGTTCCGCCATGAGCCAAACGGTACGCCCGGGGCGGGTTGGCGCGAAGACGGAACGCGTTGTGAAACCCCTCTGCTGTCGACAGGATGGGGGCATGAGCAACGACGCCGGCGGGTACGGTCCGCCCCCGGGTTACGGCACGCCTGCCTACGGTGCGCCGCCTGCCTACGGGCCGCCCGGTTACGGACCGCCACCGGGCTACTACGGACCACCACCCGGATACGCGCCACCACCGCCCGGCTACCCGGGTTACCCCCCGCCGGGCTATCCGCCGCAGCCAGGGTTCGGCGGGTTCACGCCTCCCCCGCTGAAGCCCGGCATCATCCCGCTGCGGCCGCTCACGCTGTCCGACGTGTTCAACGGTGCGTTCGCCTACGTGCGAGCCAACCCGAAGGCGACGCTTGGTCTCACCGCGATCGTCGTGGTCGTCGCGCAACTCATCTCGCTGCTGCTGCAGGTCGGGCCGATCGCCGCGGTGTCCTCGGTCGACTACGCCGAACAGAGCACCGACATGGAGATCGCGACCGTCCTCGGTCTCGCCCTGTCCACGACCCTCGGCGCGCTCACCACGGTGCTCTCGGCGATCGTGCTCAGCGGACTGCTCACCGTCGTGATCGGCCGCGCAATCTTCGGCGCCGACATCAGCATCGGCGACGCGTGGCGCCGGGTGCGCGGTCGACTGCTCGCCCTGTTCGGCATCGTCGGCATCGAGGTGCTCGGTGCGGCGCTGATCATCGGGCTCGTCATCGGGATCATCGCGATGGTCGCCTACATCATCGGCGGGGTGGCAGCCGTGGTCCTCGGAATCCCGTTGGGGCTGGCCGCGATCGCGGCACTGTTCTACCTCGGGACGATCCTGCTCTTCGCGCCCACGCTCGCGGTGCTCGAGCGCCTGCCTGTGATGGCCTCCATTCGACGCTCGATCGCGTTGGTGAAGAAGGACTTCTGGCGCGTGCTGGGCATCTGGCTGCTTGGCCAGTTGGTGGCGGCGATCATCGCAGGCGCCGTGTCGATTCCGTTCAGCCTCGGCGGCCAGCTCTTCCTCGGTACCGACCCGTCCGCGTCGGGAACCGTCCTGGCGCTGGTGCTGTTGTCGATCGGTTCGGCGATCGGGCAGATCGTGACCGCGCCGTTCACCGCGGGCGTGGTGGTCCTGCTCTACACCGACCGCCGCATCCGTGCCGAGGCCTTCGATTTGGTGTTGCAGACGGGCGTCGGCATCCCGCCGTACGCGCCGTCGGATTCCACCGACCACCTCTGGCTGACGTCGCAGACTCCACAGCGGTGACGTGTCGGCTCTAGACATCGACGGCGATGCCGCACGCGACGCCGCGCAACGGGAACTGTCCAAGCCCATCTATCCGAGGGCATCCCTGACCGACCGCATCGGGGATTGGGTCGACGACCTGATCTACAAGCTGATGGTCGAGGGTTCGTCGATCCCCGGCGGCTGGATCACGATCGGGGTGCTGCTCGCGATCGTCGCGGCCGCGATCGTGGTCGCCGTGCGAATGGCGCTGCGCACCATGCGAACCGACCGTGGGCACGACGCGACGTTGTTCGGCAGCCAGGAACTCACGGCCGCCGAACACCGCGCCGCCGCTGACCGGGCGGCTGCGAGCGGCGAATGGGCGGTGGCCATCCGGCACCGATTGCGCGCCGTCGCACGCAGTCTCGAGGAGGGCGGAGTGCTGACCGCCGTCCCCGGCCGCACGGCCACCGAACTCGCCCGTGACGCGAGCGGCCCGTTCCCGGGACTGAGCACCGAACTGCGCCGCGCTGCAGACGCCTTCAACGACGTCACCTACGGGGAGCGGCCGGGCACCGAAGCCGAGTACCGCCTCGTCGCCGACCTCGACGACCACCTGGGCACCCGTGCCTCGGCGACGGTCGAGTCGACGGCCGGCGACGGTGAGCGCGGCGGCTGGGCCGAGGTCCAATGAGCGACACCGCAATCGGGCAGTCCGTCGCCCAGCGCTGGCGCACCATCCGCTGGGTGCTGCTGGCACTCGGGGTCATCACGGCGGTGTCGGTGCTCACCACGTATCTGACGGAGTCCCATCCGGGCGGGCCGATGGACCCGGAGTCCACCTCCCCCGACGGAGTCCGGGCCCTGGTCTCGCTGCTGCGCGAGGAGGGCGTCGAGGTCATCGACGCATCGAGTCTCGAGGAGGTACGCCGCGCGGCGCGGCCCGACACCCTGCTCGTCGTGGCCGAGACGTACTTCCTGGTCGACGACGACGGCCTGCGCACCCTCGCCGGCCTGCCGGGCGACCGCCTGCTCGTGCAGCCGGTGTCCCCCACGCGGGAAGCGCTCGCTCCAGAGATCGCCGTCGCCGACGACACCAGCTTCGGCGGCGAACCAGACTGCGACATGCGCGAAGCCGAGCGCGCCGGTGACGTGGAATTCGGCACCAGCGCCACCTACGAGGCCGTCGACGACGTCGACCTGACGCGCTGCTACGGCGGCGCGCTGGTCCGCTACACCGACGGCGAGCGCACGATCACGACCGTCGGCACCGCCGACTTCCTCACCAACGCCAAGCTGGCCAAGGACGGCAACGCCGCCCTCGCGATGAACCTCGTCGGTAGCCGCGACCGCG
>JAQSXQ010000158.1 GCA_029256565.1 Mycobacterium sp. | reverse complement strand
CCGCTGTCGCGGACATACCTGCCCACCCGGCCGCAGAACACGTTCGCGGCCCAGCTCGACCATTTCCTCGATGTGGTGCGAGGCGTCGCCGAGCCGCTCGTCTCGGCCGACGACGCGTCGCGCACCCTCGCCCTCGTCGAGGCGGCGGCTCTCGCCGCCCGCACCGGACGCAGCGTGGAGATCGAGCGCTTCCGCGCAGACGCCGGCGCCCGCTGAGCACTCGGGCGCCGGCCGTTCCGGTCGGTTCGCCCCGGTCGGCACGCCCCGCTCAGCCGGACACGTCAGCCGGCCCCGGTCAGTCGGCCCCGGTCAGGCGGTCGGCCGCGCGGATCGCAAGTTCGTACCCGTAGACGCCCGCACCCGCGATCACCGTGCGCGCGACCGACGACACCAGTGAATTCCGGTGCGCCTCATCGCGCGCGTGGATGTTGGTGATGTGGATCTCGACCACCGGGGTGCGCAGCATCCGGAGCGCATCCAGCACCGGTATCGAGCGAAAGCTGAATCCGGCGGGATTGATGACGACCGTCGCTTCTTGCCGATACGCATCGTGCAGCCACGCGATGATCTCGTGCTCGGCGTTGGTCTGAGCGAAGAACAGGTCGAAGTCCAGCTCGTCCGCGACGCGGACGCACTCCTGGCGCACGTCGTCGAGGGTCGCACTGCCGTACAGCTCCGGTTCGCGCTGGCCGAGCATGTTCAGGTTCGGGCCGTTGAGCACGAAGAGTCTTCTGGTCACGGAGCGTTCCTTTCGAAGGATCCTGGATCACATGAGGCCGAGAAGCGTCGGCACGATCGTGACGATCGGCTCGAACACCGTCAGCAGGAGCAGCACGATCCCGAGGGGGATGAGGAAGGGGAGGATGCCGCGGAACAGCTCGCCCATAGGCCTTCGGGTGATCGACCCGACCACGAACAGGACGGCGCCGACCGGCGGTGTGAGCGAACCGATCATGAGGTTCAGGATCATGATGACGCCCAACTGCACCGGGTCGATCCCGAACTGGCCGATGATCGGCATCAGGATCGGCACGAGGACCAGGATCACCGGCGGCGCCTCGAGGAAGATCCCGAGGAGGATCAGCAGCACGTTCAGCAGCAGCAGGAACACGATGGGGTTGTCGGTGAGCGCGGAGAGCCATTCGCCGAGGTTGCGCGACACCTGCTCGCGGGCGAGCACCTGACCCATGAGGTTCGACGCCCCCAGGATCAGCAGGATGCCGCCCGAGATGACGACCGTCTCTTTGGCGGCACGCCAGAACACCTTCAGCGTGAGCGTGCGGTAGATCAGCCCGAGCAGCAGCATGTACGCCGCGGCGATGCCCGCGCTCTCGGTGGGTGTGAACCAGCCGCTGAAAATGCCGCCGAGGATGATGACCGGCAGCAGCATCGGCCCGATCACCCGCACGGTGGCCTTGCCCAGCATCCGGCCGTCGAATCGGCGGCTCGTCGCCACCTCGGGGTGCAGGCGCACCCACACGAAGATGTAGACGGCCAGGCCGACAGCCATGAGCATGGCAGGGAGGATCGACCCCGCGAACAGCGCGCCGGTCGAGATCGACGCCGTCGCCGCGAACAGGACCGCGGGAATGCTCGGCGGCATGACGGTGCTCATGAGCGAGCCCGAGGCCGTCAGCCCGGCCGAGAAGCCGTAGGGGTAGCCCGCCTTCAGCATCTGCGGGATCTGGACCTTGCTCGTCGACGCGGCGTCGGCGAGCGCCGATCCGCTGATCCACGAGAACCCGATGGCGGTGCCGAGATTGACGTAGGCGAGGTTGCCCGGCAGGCGCGGGAGCAGGGACTTCGCGAAGTCGTAGAGCCGAGTCGCGATGCCGAGGTGGTTCGCAATGGTCCCCACGAAGATGAACAGCGGCACCGCAAGCAGCGGGAAGCTGTTGATGCCGTTGACGATCGACGAGATGGCGTAGCCCGACGACAGCCCGTGGCTGTAGAAGTACAGCATGCTGGGCGCGATCATCGCGAAGGCGACGGGCACGCGCAGCAGCAGGAGGACGACGAGCAGCAGGAGGTAGAGCCAGAGGTCCAACGCCTAGCCCTCCATCTCGGAGATGTCGAGCTTTCGTTCCGGACGGTGGGCGTAGGGGATCTTGAATCCCGAATGCACGGCCGCGGAGAGGAAGCCGATGAAGGCGAAGATGTACAGCACGCCGAGCGGCACGTGCATCGCGGCGCTGGCCCTCCCCCACTCGGCGTCGATCTTGACGAACGCCTCGTAGACGAGCGCCAGGCTCGTGATCACCATGATCACCGCCGAGATGACCCGGAGAGCCACGAAGAGCTTCTTCCCTGCGAGCAGTTCGTCGAACACCTCGAGCACGATGTGGCCGTTGCGGCCCACGAGGTAGCCGGTCGTGATGAACGTCATCGCGACCATCGACATGAGTGCAAGCTCGCCCGCGCCGACCCACGCGATCCCGGGGAGGTACCGCCCGATCACCTGGTACATCACGCCGATGACGATGAGCGCGAACAGGACGACTCCGAGCGTGACCTCGACGGCCGACAGCCCTCGGATGAGGGCCGGGTCGGGCGGCACGCCCTGGTTGAGCTTCGGGACCGTGTAATACGTGTCGGTGTGCCCGTAGATCGACTGCTCCGCCTCCGGCACGGCGCCGGGCGCGTCCGGGTCCTCGCCCCCGCGAAGCTCGTCGGGATCCTTGTCGGAAACCATGGCCAACCTCCCTGTTGGTGCGCGGTCCGCGCACTCCTGCGCGGCCGCCCCCTGCGACTCTGAATCGTCAGGCCGACGTCTGCAAAATCGTGTTTCGACGAATGGGACACAGCAGGCACCGGACGGCACGCGCGCAGCGCGCCGTCCGGCGCCTTCGATGTGAACGGCCTACTTGACGACGGTGACCGTCGCCGTCGAGCTCAGCCGCTGCTGCGTGCCGTCGGGACCTGTCACGTACGCCTGCACCGTGAGAGTCACCTCGCCTGCGGGCACGTTGTTGTCGACGGCGGCCTTGTCGAACTGGACGATCAGCCGGTTCTTGTTGGCGGTGACCTTCGCCGCCGGCACCGGCGTCTGCGAGAGCGGCGTGATCAATACGGCCCCACTGTCGTACGCAGCCCCGTCCGGCAGTTCGAAGTGCGCCGTGACAACACCCTCCACCCCGGTGAAGATCCCGGTCTCCGACCCCAGGTCGAGCGTGCCGGGCCGGAATCTCAGCGCGCCCGGCTTATCCTGCGGATCGAGGTAGACCTCGATCTTGCCGGTCGGCCGCGGATCGGTGCAGTCGTTGAAGAAGTACTCACCGGCTCGGTCGAACGTGTGCTGATAGCTCTCGCCCGGTTGCAGCTTCGCGTTGAACTCGCCCTCGAAGAACTGCGTGGCGCAGTGCGGCTTCAGGTTGGGGAAGTTCGGGAAGGTCTCCGCGCCGGGGTTGAGGAAGGTGACGGTCGTGCCCACCGGAACGCGCAGGTGCGTCGGCTGCATCGCGTTCTGCGCCGTGGCATCGCGGGCGGCAGCGGTGTCCGCCGTCCGGCTGCTGCGCGCCAGCAGCACCGTGTTCCCGACCGTGTCGCCTGCGACGGCGGCACCGCTGACCGGGCGGCGGATCGACAGCGGTGCGGTGGCCGGACCTTCCTGGCTCCCCGACTCGGTGGTGTACGCGCCATCGAGCTTGAACGCCCACAGCGAGTCGCCCTGGGTCACGGATCCGCCATACGGATTCGTCGAGCCGGCCGCGAACACCGCGACGTACTGCTCGCCGTCGATCTCGTACGTGACCGGCGCCGCGGCGATGCCCGAACCGGTCTGGAAGTCCCACAGCACATCGCCGGTCGCAGCATCCATCGCCAGAACGCGGCCGTCGATCTGACCGACGAAGAGGAGATCGGATGCCGTGGCCAGAGGTCCCTGGCCGTGCGACATGTCGGTGCCCAGGTGGTTGCGCCATTGCACCTCGCCGGTGGATGCGTCGTATGCGAGGATGCCGCCGGTCTGGTACTGCCCCATGGCGCGCTGGCCGTTGGCCGAGGCGCCGTTCCAGTGGGCGACGGGGTTCGTGCCGTACGGGTAGTAGACCAGATTCGTGCTGTGACTGTAGGCGTTGTTCGACCAGTCCGCGCCGCCGTTCTGGCTCGTCGTGGACAGGATCGGCAGATCCCACTGGGGGTCGTACATGCAGCCCTCGCGGTGGCCCGACGAGCCCTCTGGGTAGGTCAGGAACGGCTCATCGGCGGCGACATAGCTGTCGGGGTTGAAGACGAGGTTGCCCTCGGCGTCGGGCTGGTAGCCGTTGTAGTTGGGCACCGCGCGCCACGGGTCCCCCGGGATGTTGTCGGGGTCGAGCTTCTCCCACACCAGGCACTCCGGCAGGAGCCGCTGTACGGGGAAGGGCTGTGTCTCGGCGTGGGCCTGCCGTGAGTCGGTGATCATCGGCTTCTGGATCACCGGGAGCACCGGCTCGCCGTCGGTGCGATCGAGGACGAACTGGTGCCCGGACTTGCTGCCGTAGAAGAGCACCTTGCGCTCCTCGCCGTCGACTTCGACATCCGCCAGCGTCGGCGGGTGCACGTTGTCCATGTCCCACACGTCGTGGCGGATGGACTGGTAGTGCCACTTGTACTCGCCCGTGTCGGCATCGGCCGCAACCAGGGTGCTCGAGAACAGGTTGTCGCCGGGACGCAGCGAGCCGTCCTGCGACGACGTGCAGCTGCGGGCGTTCCCGAACGTCATGTAGTACATATCGAGATCGGGGTCCACCGCGCCGTGGATCCATGGCGTCGAGCCGCCGACCAGCGCGCACTCGGTGCCGTCGGGCAGAGTCGGCCCCCACGTCTCGCCCGCGGCGACGGTGTTGCCGTTGACGTCCGTGTACACGGCATCGCGGTCGGGCCCGCCGAAGAAGTGCCAGACATAGCTGCCGTCGCTCGCGTTCAGCGCGACGACCGCGGCGCGGTCGCCGTTGGCGGCGTGGGCGTAGACGATGCCGTCGTGGTAGACGGTCGCCACTCGTTCGAGGTTGCCCAGGAACTCGCCGTTCGGCCCGGTCGGCTGCACCACCCAGACCTGCTCCCCGGTCGCCTGGTCGAGGGCGACCACGCGGTCGCCGTCGGCGTGGGTGAAGATCTTGCCGTCGCCGGCCGAGACGCCGCGCCGGGTCTGCGCCGTGGCGAACTCGGTGGGCTCCCACTTCCAGACCGCCTCACCGGACGCACCGTCGACGGCGATGACACCGCCGCTCGGGGTGTCGAGGTAGAGCACGCCGTCGACGACGATGGGCGTCGTCTGCTGACCCACGTCGTCCGTGGCCGGCGCGACGGCGGAGACGTGCGTGCGCCAGGCCGGTGCAAGCCGGTCGAGGTTGGACTTGTCGATCTGAGTGAGCCCGCTGTAGTGCTGATTGCCCAGGTTGCCCCCGACGGTCGGCATATCGGCCCCGGTCGGTTCGAGGCCGGTCAGCCCCGATGGCGGAATGGGCTCGGCGGGCCTGGACAGCCCGTAGGCCGGTCCGGCGAGCGCGAGCACGACGAGCGCGCCGATCCCCGCTGCTCCCAACCTGGTGGTCAGACGTGTACGCATCCGTTGACTCCTTGATCGTCGTTGATCCGATGACAGCGCACTGGCGTTGTGCCCTGGACGCTAGGGTCACCTGCCGAGTCCGGCAAGG
>JAQSXQ010000157.1 GCA_029256565.1 Mycobacterium sp. | reverse complement strand
GACCAGAGAACGGGCGAGTGCCCTGACTGCGCCGACACTCCGCTTGTTGACGCGATCCTCGGCGTGTCGCGGCAACAACCGTGCTTTCGGCGGTCAGTCGCCGCCGTGCAGGCGCGGGCGGGTGATGGTGTCGAGAATCGCCGCCAGCTGGTCGACGAGTTCGTCGGGCGTCAGGTCGACGTCACCCGCCAGCCACGCGCTGATGGTCTGCCCCACGCCGCCGACCGCGAAGTGGGCGGTCGCCATGCCCTTGCGGCTGGTCCGTTCGCCCTGATCGACGCGCAGTGCCATGCCGATCTCGCGGCCATAGAGCATCGCGAGCAGCACCCCGGATTCGGCGCGCTTGGCCGCCACCACCGAATTCGACAGCTGAGCGCTGAAGAGCAGCCTGCCGATCCTGGCGTCGGAGGCCACGGCGTGCACGATGTTGGCCATGCCTGCCCGGTTCTGTTCGGCGCACGGCGCTGCCGCGACGGCGGCCTGCGTGGTGGCGGCGAGTTCGGCGATCACGGCGTCGAAGACCGCGCCGACGAACTGGTCCTTGTCGGTGAAGCCCTCGTAGAAGTAGCGCGCGGCCAGCCCGGCCTCGCGGCAGATCGCGCGGACCGTCAGATCGGCGGGCACGGCCTCGCCACCCAACAGCTCCAGGCCGGCGTCGATGAACCGCCGTCGACGGTCGGCGAGTCGTTCCACCGCCTCGACGCCGCCATACGGCCTGACTTGAGCCATCGCACCATCTTGACACCCGTCCACAGGGCGCGGCAATATCAGGAAACACGCGTTCGCAGATTTATGGGGTGAAGGGTCGGCCGATGACGATCAGCGAGAATCCGGTGGAGTGGCCGGTCAGCGCGCCGGCGCGGCGCACAGCCGCCTCGACCGGCCGACGCGGGGCCAGCTTCGACGACGGACTGATGGGCGTCGCGCTGCTGGCCGGTCCGGCGAACGTCATCATGCAGCTGGCCCGCCCCGGCGTCGGCTACGGCGTGCTGGAGAGCCGGGTCGAGAGTGGCCGCGTCGACCTGCACCCGATCAAGCGGGCGCGCACCACGTTCACCTACCTCGCGGTTGCGACGAAGGGCACCGAGGCGCAGAAGGCCGCGTACCGCAGGGCGGTCAACAAGGCGCACGCGCAGGTCTACTCGACCGACGACAGCCCGGTGAAGTACCACGCCTTCGACAAGGACCTGCAGTTGTGGGTCGCGGCCTGCCTGTACAAGGGCGGCGTCGACATCCACCGCCTGTTCGTCGGGGAACTCGACGGCGAGAAGGCCGACCAGCACTACGCCGACGGCATGAACCTCGGCACCACGCTGCAGGTGCCGCCGGAGATGTGGCCGCCCAATCGCGCAGCCTTCGACGAGTACTGGCAGCGCTCGCTGGAACGGGTGCACATCGACGACACCGTCCGCGACTACCTCTATCCCATTGCCGCCAGCCGGGTTCGGGGCGTCAAGCTGCCCGGGCCGATCCAGCGGCGATCCGAGGACTTCGCGCTGCTGATCACCACTGGATTCCTGCCGCAGCGATTCCGCGACGAGATGCGCCTGCCGTGGGACGAACGGCGGCAGCAGCGATTCGACCGGGTGATCGCCGTGCTGCGAGCCGTCAACCACGCCGTGCCGGCCTTCGTCCGGCAGTTCCCATTCAACGTTCTGCTCAAGGACGTGGACCGACGGATCCGCAAGGGAATCCCGCTCGTCTGAGTCTCGCGCCGAACGCGTTCGCAGCAAAGTAATGAGTGTCGACAAACGGTGACTGGAGTCACGCCCATTGCCTTCAGCAACGGAGGACGTGCGTCTCGACAGTTAAGTTATGCAATGCTAACTTCGCCGGGTTAGCTTAGGCATACATAAGGAGATGGCGGGGGCGATTGCCTTCGTGACGCATATGGGCAGTGACACGCTTGCGGGGGCGCGGGTCGACCGCGATGTTCTGAGTCGTTTTGCGACGTGCAGCCGGACGCTCGGGCTGACCGTCCACGACCGGCGTCGCCCAGTCGACCTGGCGGCAGCGCGCACCGGCTTCGCCGAGTTGACGCGCATCGCCCACGAGCAGTGCGACGCCTGGACGGGGCTGGCCGCGGCCGGCGACACCAGCGCGCGCGTCGTGGAGTCCGTGTGGCGCACCGTCGCGACCGCGGGGGTGCTGCAGCGTCAGCTCGAGATGACGCCCGGCGATCTCGGGTTCGACTACGACACCGGTCTGTACCTCGAGTTCCGTGCCACGACGGCCGACGACTTCCAACTCGCCTATGCCGCAACGCTGTCCGATCGTGGCGACTACGCCGAGGCCGACCGCCTCGTCGAGCAGCTGATCCAGCGCAAGCCGAGCTGGCTGAACGCCCGCTGGGTACGCGTCGCGATGTACTACCGCACCGAGCGGTGGTCCGACGTCGTCCGGTTGCTCACCCCGGTGGTCAACGATCCCAAGCTCGACGCGACGTACGCCCACGCCGCCCGTGTCGCCCTGGGCACCTCACTGGCCCGGCTCGGCATGTTCGCCCCGGCTCTGTCCTACCTCGAGGACCCGTCCGGCCCGGTCGATGTCGCCGTCGTCGACGGCACGCTGGTCAAGGCCCTGTCGTTGCGCGCCCAGGGCGAGGACCTCGACGCCGCCGACACCCTGGCCGAGCTGTACGCCGCCAACCCGGAGCACGAGCAGGTGGAGGTGGCGCTGTCGGACACGTCCTACGGGATCGTGCCGACCACCGCGGCCCGAATCGAAGCCCGCCTCGACCCGTGGGACCCCGCGACGGAGCCGACCGAGGTCGACTTCGTGGACCCGGGCGCCAAGGAACGCAAGGCCCACCTGCTCGTCGAGGCCGAGGCCGAACTCGCGGAGTTCATCGGGCTCGAAGAGGTCAAGTACCAGGTGGCCCGGCTGAAGTCGTCGGTCGCCATGGCGATCCGCCGCCAGGAGCGCGGCCTGGCCGTCGCACAGCGCACCAACCACCTCGTCTTCGCGGGCCCACCCGGTACGGGCAAGACCACCATCGCCCGCGTGGTCGCCAAGATCTACTGCGGTCTGGGCATCCTGAAGAAGGAGACCGTCCGCGAGGTGCACCGCGCCGACCTGATCGGCCAGCACATCGGCGAGACCGAGGCCAAGACCAACGCGCTCATCGACAGCGCCCTGGACGGCGTGCTCTTCCTCGACGAGGCGTATGCGCTGGTGTCGACCGGCGCGAAGAACGACTTCGGTCTCGTCGCCATCGACACGCTGCTGGCGCGCATGGAGAACGACCGCGACAGGCTGGTCGTCATCGTCGCCGGCTACCGCGCCGACCTCGACAACTTCCTCGACACCAACGAGGGTCTGCGCTCGCGCTTCACCCGCAGCATCGACTTCCCGTCCTACTCGTCGCACGAACTCGTCGAGATCGCGATGCGCATGGCCGAGAAGCGCGACAGCATCTTCGAAGAAGCCGCGCGCGAGCACATGGAGAGACTGTTCGCCCACCTCGCGACGGCCACCATGCCCGACGCGAACGGGGTCGCCCGGCGCAGCCTCGACATCGCGGGCAACGGCCGCTTCGTCCGCAACCTGGTCGAACGAGCGGAGGAGGAGCGCGAGTACCGGCTGGACCACTCCGACTCCGAGGACTTCACCGACGACGAGCTGATGACCATCACCGACACCGACGTCAACAACTCCGCCATTCCGCTGCTGCGCGGCCTCGGCCTCGAGGTGCCCGCATGAGCGAGCAGCAGGGCGACCGCCGCACGTTCACGTCGCGCACGCCGGACAACGACAACCCCGAGCGGGTGGCCTACCGTCGCGGCTTCGTCACCCGCCACCAGGTGTCGGGATGGCGATTCATTCAGCGCCGCATCGCATCCGGAGTCGCACTGCACGACACGCGGATGCTCGTCGATCCGCTGCGGACCCAGTCGCGTTCCGTGCTCGTCGGCGCGCTGCTGCTCATCACCGGCCTGGCGGGATGCTTCATCTTCTCGCTGATCCGGCCGGCGGGTGACGCCGGCGACAGCGCCATCCTGGCCGACCGAGACACCGCCGCGCTGTACGTGCGTCTCGGCGAACAGGTCCATCCCGTGCTCAACCTGACGTCGGCCCGTCTCATCGCCAACCGGGCCGACAACCCGACCATGGTCAAGAGCAGCGAGATCGACCAGTTCCCGCGCGGCAACCTGATCGGCATCCCCGGTGCGCCGGAACGAATGGTGCAGAGCACCGCGAGCGACGCCGACTGGACGGTGTGCGATGCCGCGTCGGGTCCCGCCGCGGGCGTCACGGTGATCGCCGGACCCCTGGCAACCGACTCGGGCGACGACGACACCGAGCGTGCCGCCGCACTGCCCGACCAGGACGCGGTCCTGGTCCGCAACGACGGCGGCCCCAACGCGGGCACCTGGCTGCTGTGGCAGGGCCGACGGAGCCAGGTTGATCTCAACGACCGCGCGGTGACCGGCGCCCTGGGCCTCAACGCCGATCTGCCAGCGCCCCGGGCGATTTCGCCGGGCCTCTTCAACGCCGTGCCCGAGGCGCCGGCACTGCGCGTCCCGGCCATCCCCGGAGCCGGATCGCAGCCGGGCTTCCCGGTACCCGCGCCGGTCGGCGGGGTCGTCGCCGCCTTCGACGCCGACAACACGCTGCGCCACTACGCGGTGCTCACCGATGGGCTGCAGCCGATCTCACCAGTGGTGGCGGCCATCCTGCGCAACAGCGATTCCCACGGGCTGAACCAGCCGCCGCGGCTCGGCGCCGACGAGGTCTCCCGGTTGCCGGTGTCCCGCGCCATCGACGTCGACGCCTACCCCAGTGAGCCCGTCACGCTCGTGGACGCCGCCGCATCGCCGCTGACGTGCGCACACTGGGACCACCCGGTCGACGCGACGAGTGGAACGCTCGAATTGCTCTCCGGCGCAGCGCTTCCCGTACAGGACGGGCTGCGCGCCATCCAGCTCGTCGGCGCAGGCACGGGCACGACCGCCAACCGCGTGGTCGCCGCTCCCGGCACCGGCTTCCTGGTGCAGACCGTCGGGCAGGACGTCCGCCAGCAGCCGGCCTCACCTGCCGCCGGATCGGTGTTCTGGATCAGCGACACCGGGGTGCGCTACGGCATCGATCAGGACGCGGCCGGACAGGACGGCTCCGACGCCCTCTCGGCACTGGGTCTGACGCCGCCTGCACTGCCCATTCCCTGGGCGATGCTCAGTCAATTCGCGGAAGGACCGACGTTGTCACGCGCCGATGCGCTGCTCGCGCACGATGGGCTGGCACCCGATCCGAGCCCGGCCGTGGTGAGGGAGACGCCGTGATGATCAGCGAGAAGCGGAGCGGGATCGCGCATGTCTAGGTTGATCTTCGAGGCCCGCCGCCGCATTCCGGCGCCGGCCACCCGCAAGGGCACCATCACCATCGAGCCACCGCCGGAACTGCCGCGACTCGTCCCCCCGTCGCTGCTGCGCCGGGTGCTGCCCTACCTGATCGTGCTCCTCATCGTGGGCATGATCGTGGCGCTGTTCGCCACGGGCATGCGGCTCATCTCGCCGACGATGCTGTTCTTCCCGTTCGTGCTGCTGCTCGCCGCCACCGCGATGTACCGCGGCACCGACGGCAAGATGCGCACCGAGGAGGTCGACGCCGAGCGGGCCGACTACCTGCGCTACCTGTCGGTGGT
>JAQSXQ010000156.1 GCA_029256565.1 Mycobacterium sp. | reverse complement strand
GGTCGCCGGCGAAGGCCCGGTGAAGCGTGCCGAGAACGTCGTCGCGGTCGTGCGTGTCGACAGTGCCCGGCGCAGAGTGGACGAAGGTCAAGAAGGCTCGGGCAGGGGCACCGTCGGACGGACGCTCCACCAGGACGGTCCGCCCTGGATGTGAGTAGAAGAAGCCGGTGCCCGGCTCGAACATGTCGGCCGGCAGATCCCAGACCGCGGCATAGGGGCCGAGGTGGTGAAGGTAGCGACTCCCGTCGCCCATGGCGATGGCGCGGACGTTGGAGTGAATGCCGTCGGCGCCCACCACGACGTCGAACGTCTCGGGCCGCCGGTGACCGAAGGTGACGTCGACCCCGACGTCGGCGTCGGCGTCGGCGTCGGCGTCGGCGTGAGACAGCGTGGCGATCGAATCGTCGAAGACGTAGTCCACGCGATCCTGGGTTGCGCTGTACAGGATTTCGCTGAGAACGCCTCGGGTGAGTTCGACGTCGTCGCTGCTCGAGGAGCCGATCAGGTTGCCGTAGTCCAGCGTGCACAGGCGTCGCCCCGATGGAGCCAGCAATTGGACGATGACGTGGCGGTACCTCTGCTCGGTGATCTCGTCGTACAGACCCATGCGGCGGATGACGTCGACTGCGGTGCCGCGGACGTCGACGGGGTAGCCGCTCGTGCGGAGTCGGTCAGCACGTTCGACGACCGTGACCTCCCAGCCAGCCTCAGCCAGCCAATAGGCAAGCACGGGCCCGGCGACGCTCGCTCCGGAGATGAGTGCAGTGCGGGTCGTCATGGGTGGACCTCCAAAGTCGTTCGAAGAACGTGTATTTCCGCACGCGCGCAGTGGAGCAGTGAAGGCCGACGGCGAGTCCACATACGCGAATTAGATACACAGATGTTGCTTACATCGGAAGGCTAACCGCGTGCGATAAGCTACGCAAGTGTCTTCTAAATCGCCGACCGGACAGCGGCGTCGCGGTGCCGCACTGGAGTCGGCAATCCTGGACGCGGGGTGGGATCAACTCATCGAGGCCGGCTACGGACGCTTCACCATCGACGCGGTCGCCGCGAGGTCGGCGACTGCCCGATCGGTGCTGTACCGGCGTTGGCCGACTCGCACTGAACTGCTCGAGGCGGTGGTTCGCCACCGAGGCACCGTTGACGCGGTCGCCACACCGGACACCGGGTCGCTGCGCGGCGACGTGCTGGCAGTCCTAACCGACTTCAACGATCGGCGATCGCGGATCATCGGTGGATTCGCGGCGCTGTTCGGCGCCTACTTCGACGAGGCAGGCGGATCTCCGCAGCAGCTACGCGCGCTGTTCACGAGCGACGGGCCGAGCGCCATGGAGACCATCGTCGAGCGTGCGGTCCACCGGGGTGAGCTGGCGGCCGTACCGCCGACTCGAATCGTCTCACTGCCAGCCGATCTGCTGCGCCACGAGCTGTTCATGACCATGACCGCGGTCCCACGGAACCGGATAGAAGAGATCGTCGACGACGTCTTCCTGCCACTGGCGACGAACTTCGGACGCGGCACGGGCTCGGCAGCGCGGACCTAGCGCAGAGCAGTCACCTGGTCTGCACCTGGCCGCCATCGACGACGAGATTGCTGGCGGTGATCCATGCCGCCCGGTCCGAGGCGAGAAATGCGATGGCTTCGGCGATGTCTGATGCTTCGCCCATCCGGCCGAGCGGGATCGGGATGCCTCCGGCCTCCGCGGTGTCCGCGCCCACGGCGTCGATGATCGCTTGGCGAACGGCATCGGCACCCGGCGAGACGACGTTGCCGGGAGTAACGGTGTTGACGCGCACACCACGCGGCCCAGCTTCGGCGGCCAGGCCCGTGGTGTAGGTGGCCAAGGCAGCCTTCGCGGTGGCGTAGTGCAGCATCGGCGCGGGTGGGCTCAGTGTCACCGCCGAGGACACGTTGACGATCGAACCCCTGCCGCGGGCATACATCGCGGGCAGCAGTGCGGCGTTGAGGCGAACGGCGGCAAGGAAGTTGATGCCGAGGTCGCTGACCCACTCTGCGTCGTCGATGGCGAGCACGCCGCCCAGATGCGGTGTGGATGCGCCCGCATTGTTGACGATGATGTCGACGTCGCCGAGGATCTCCTGAACCCGCCGGGCCAGTTGATCGACGCCGTCGGGAGTGGCCACGTCGGCGACCACGTACTCGACACCCGCGGGCAGCGAGTCGGGTTGCGAGCGACCGGATGTCACGACGCGCGCGCCTCCGTCGACGAAGCGAGCCACGGTGGCCGCGCCAATGCCCTTGCTCCCACCGGTGACGATGGCGGTCTTGCCCGATAGGTCGCCGATGGCGGTGGAGGGCACTGCGGGAGCTACGACGGGTGTGGTCACGGATTTCTCCTCTGGTAGTTCGTATTGATGACGTCCGTCATCGCTACTTAAAGATGTCATGCGTCATCAATAGCGTCAAATGCACATCTCGATGCCCGATGACGCCGAGTGCTCTAGCATGGATTGATGACGATCACCATCGATTGATCGTGCTTCGCGGCGGGAAGGGAAGTGCCAAGTGCCTCGAGTGTCACGGCAGCAGAAGGAGCGCAACCGCGAGCGCATCGTGGCCGCCGCCGGCCAGGGCTTCAGGGCCCGCGGCATCGATGGAGTCGGCATCGACGAGGTGATGAAGACCGCCGGGATGACCCACGGCGGGTTCTACAACCACTTCTCGTCCAAGGACGACCTCGCGCTCGAAGTCCTCAACCAGGGCTTCACCGCCTCCCTCGGCCACGTCGACGCCCTGATCGACGCACACCCCCGCTCCGGCCGAGCGGCCCTGAACGCCATCGTCGACAGCTATCTGAGCACCTACCACCGCGATCACCCCGAAGACGGATGCGCGTCGTCCGCCCTGGCCGCCGACGCCGGGCGGCACGGGGTTCAGGCACAAGAGGAGTACCGGCGCGGGCTGCAGGGGTACCTCGCCGCCATCACTGACCTGCTCCAGGTCAGCGCCAAGCAGAGCAACGTCAAACTCGACGCACGCAGGGCGCGGGAGCAGGCCATTGCGTTGTTCAGCCAGATGGTCGGCGCGCAGCTCATCGCCCGCGCGATCGCCAAGGCCGATCCCGAACTGTCCGACGAAGTACTCGCGTCGAACACCAAGGACCTCAAACGTCGGTGACGTTGCCTCGCCGGGTCACGGTGCGGCCTCGAGTGCGACATGCGCACCGCTCAATACTCCAGTCACATCGGTCCCATTGTTAACATCGCCCCGTGCCGATATCCCGGCGTGACGCCCTGCGCTACGCCACCGCAGCGTCGGCGATGGCTGGGCTCGGCGCTGCGGCGAGTGCCTTCGCGCCCCCGGCCGCGGCCGCGGGCTCGACGTTGATCGACTTCGCCATGCGCCAGATCCCGGCTGAGGACATTCGCGCCGCCGGGCACGCCGGCGTCATCAACTACGTCTCGACCTCGCGCCCCGGTTCGTCCTTCGGCGCGAAGCCGATCACCCTGCCCTATGCGCGAACGCTGGCCGCGGCCGGTTTGGCGATCGTCAGCAACTTCCAGTACGGCAAGCCGGGCGGGACGGCGCCGTCGGACTTCACCCGCGGTTTCCCCGGCGGCGTCGCCGATGCACGCACGGCCTGGCAGTTGCACACCGCGGCGGGCGGCGGCCAGAGCGCCCCCATCTACTTCAGCGTCGACGACGACGTCGACCGCGAGACGTGGAACAACGTCGTGCTGCCGTGGTTCCGCGGAATCAATTCGGTGATCGGCGAGCTGCGCACAGGGATCTACGGAGGCATTCGGGCCTGTCAGTGGGCCGTTGCCGACGGTGTCATCGGAAGATCGAGTACACCCGGCCGCGTGTGGGCCTGGCAGACCCGGTCATGGTCCGGTGGTCAGATATACCCCGGCGCAGTGCTCTACCAGCGCATCATCGACACCGCGTCGAACCCGGGGCCAGTGGTGGGCGGCATCCGCGTCGACGTCAACGACGTACTGGCCCCCGACGTCGGCCAGTGGAGCCTGCACCCGTAAGGGCCAACCGCTAACGACGTGGCGTCGTGGTGATGTGCACGTGGTCGTAGTGACCGTAGCCGGAGGCTTGCGGGCCTGCCGGGGTGTAGTAGGTGCCGCGCCAGATCACGTCCTGCAGCCCGAAACGGCCCGCATTGCTCATCGCGAACGCGAGGATCTGATCGCCGAGCGCGATGCCTTCTGGGCTGTCGGGGTTCGGGATCATGATGTCGATCGCCAGCCCGCTGGGGTGCCACGGCTTGGAGTCCGGACGGACTCCGTCGATGTCGGCGATCTGGGGGAACTGCGCACTGACCGCGCGGGCCGCCAGGATCGTGTTGGGCTGCATCCCTGCCTCCGACGCGACGCCGACGGGCAACGACTCGGAGATCTCCGGGACAGCGGCTGCGGGAGGCGGTGCGAGGTCGCCGGGAGGTACGCCGGGTAGGGCCGCTACTGGCGGGGCCGCGTCGATCACGGCCTGCTGCTGCGGCGTCAGCGCCGAGTACTGAGCCTCCGCGGCGGCGATCTTGCGGAGCAGCTCCTTCAGCTTGGACTGCAGTTCCGAACGCACTGCAGCGGCGGACTCGGCCGCGGCGCTGGCCTCGGCGGCCGATCGCTCTGACGCTTGAGCGGCAGTAGCGGCGCGCTCCCGTGCCGAGCGGAACGCCGCCAATTGGTCGGCGATACCGGCGCCGACAGTCCGTTGCATCGACAGCTGATCGATCAATTGCTGCGGGGAATTGGCCGTGAGCACCGCGGCGGACTGACCATTGCGGCCACTCGTGTAGTTCATCGCCGCGATCCTGTCGACGGCGGCTTGAAAGGGCGCTAGCTGGGAGTTCGCGGCCTCCAGCGCCGCCAGGTCGCCACGACGGCGGTCTTCGGCCGCTGCCAGCTCGGCCGCCCTGGTATCGGCGTCGCGCTGAGCGGCTGTGACGGCCTCGCGACTCTTCACCGCCTGCTGGGACAACTCATTGAGCTTGGCCAGTGCGTCGGCCGCCGGATCAGCGCTGACGCCACCGATTGACATCGTCACGACCAGTGCCAGAGCTGCCGAACCGTACGCCGCTCGCCGGAGTGAATGGCGCACCCGGGTCATTCGGCTTGTCACGATCCTTCGCTCGAGGACCCATGCCGGCCCTGCTGTCGACGTCCCGGGCAAGGCTACGAACTGACACCGGCGATGTCTACTCCGCGGGGTCGCGAGCGCCAGTGCTCGGCGACCCAGGCGACGGATCAGGGTGGCCCCGATTCCACTAGTTAGCGGAAATCGAGCCGAGAAGTGCAGTAGTCGGTGCCGCAGACGCAGTTCCCGTCGCTCGCGGCGGTGCCCGGTGCTGCATCCGGCGGATCCGGCGTCGGCGTTTATCCGGCGGTTCGTCCGCGCGACGCGATTACGTCAAGGTGCGACGGGCGCCGGTTGCGGTAGAGGATGCGCGCCGTCGGGTCGCAGTCCGTCGAAGATGATGGCCAGGTAGCGCTGCCATAGCAATGGCGCTGGCGCCGAGAGGTTTTCGACGATGTGAATTGGTGCGCACATCATCAAGAACACGTCGGCCTCAGTGATGTCATCACGGATGGCGCCCGACGTGCGCGCTCGATCGACCAAGGTCTCGAGATTCTCGTGCAGCGCATCGCGAACCTCGGTCACCCTGGGGTCACCG
>JAQSXQ010000155.1 GCA_029256565.1 Mycobacterium sp. | reverse complement strand
AACGAGTGGCTGCACGAAGTCTGGGGCTTCAACTACAAGAACCGCATCTACACCACGCCGGTCATCACGCTGCCCATCGTCGAGAAGGCGATCGAGGAACTGGAGTGGGCCGTCAAGCGCGGTGCCCGCGCCATCCTGATCCGGCCCGCACCGGTGCCGGGATTCCGTGGCCCGCGGTCGTTCGCACTGCCCGAGTTCGACCCGTTCTGGCAGAAGTGCGTCGAGTACGACGTCTTCGTCGGCATGCACTCCAGTGACAGCGGCTACTCCCGCTACACCTCGGAGTGGGACGGCGGCGCCCAGGAGATGCTGCCGTTCCAGACCAACGCCATGTCGATCCTCAACGAGTGGCGGCCGATTCAGGACGCCGTCGCCTCCTGGGTGATCCACGGTGCGCTGTTCAGGTTCCCCACGCTCAAGGTCGGCATCGTCGAGGCCGGGTCGAAGTGGATGTTCCCGCTGCTGGACTCGATGTCCGAGGTCTACAAGAAGGCGCCGGAAGCCTTCCTGGGCAACCCGATGGAAGAGATCAAGAACCGCATCTACGTCAGCCCGTTCTACGAGGAGGGCATCGACGACCTGATCAACCTGATCGGCGTCGA
This sequence comes from Mycobacterium sp., assembly GCA_029256565.1. Classification (GTDB taxonomy): domain Bacteria; phylum Actinomycetota; class Actinomycetes; order Mycobacteriales; family Mycobacteriaceae; genus Mycobacterium. The sequence goes on along the minus strand of JAQSXQ010000155.1, from coordinate 9,864 downwards.
CCAGGTGCTCTACGGCTCGGACTGGCCGCACCCGGAGGGCCTCGCCGAGCCGACGCACTACGTGACTGCGCTCGACCACCTCTCGGTCGACGACCAGGCAAAGATCATGGGCGGCAACCTCTCCCGCCTGATCACTGCTTGACGTTCACGCTTCGTGAGCAGCCGCTGGCAGACCATCCCCGAGATGGTCCTCAGTTCAGCCGACCGGTTCGGTGACGCTGAGGCAGTCGTCGACGGCTCGCTGCGCCTGACCTTCGTCCAGCTCGCCGAGCGCATCCGCAACGCCGCGGGTGCGTTCGGCGAGCTGGGCGTTGCCAAGGGCGACAGGGTCGCGATCTGGGCCCCGAACTCCGCGGAGTGGATCGTCGCCGCGTTCGGCATCGTGACCGCGGGGGCCGTCCTGGTTCCGGTGAACACCAGGTTCAAGGCGTCCGAGGCCGCCGACGTGGTGTCGCGCAGCGGCGCCAAGGCCGTCCTGGTGCAGCCGGGTTTCCTCGGCCAGGACTACGACGTCGCCCTCGACGTTCCGACCATCGACCTGAAGTCCGACTTCCTCGCCAGCGGTTCACCGTTGGAGCGCCGGGTGGACGGCGCGGACGTCGCCGACGTCATCTACACCTCCGGCACCACCGGCAGGCCCAAGGGCGTGATGATGAATCACACCCAGACCCTGCGCCTGTACGCCGAATGGTGCGACCTGGCCGACCTGCGCGAGGGCGATCGATACCTCGCGGTCAACCCGTTCTTCCACACCTTCGGCTACAAGGCGGGATGCATCGCGTCGCTCATCCGCGGCGCCACGATCCTGCCGGTACCGGTGTTCGACGTCGACGCCGTGGTCGACCTCGTCGAGGCCGAGCGCATCACGATGCTGCCCGGCCCTCCGACGCTGTATCACTCGCTGCTCGGGGTGGCCGACAAGTCCAGGCTGGCCACCTTGCGCGCCGGCGTCACGGGCGCGTCCGACATCCCGGTCGAACTGATCCGGCGCGTGCACACCGAACTTCCCTTCCAGACCCTGGCCACCGGTTACGGGCTGACCGAGTGCGGAACGGCGACGCTGTCGCGGCCCGGCGACACGTTCGAGGACATCGCCACCACGGTCGGTACGCCCTGCGACGGCGTCGAGGTCCGCCTGGCCGACGACGGCGAGGTGCTGGTCCGCGGGTACAGCGTCATGCAGGGGTACCTCGACGACCCGGCGGCCACCGCCGAGGCGATCGACGCCGACGGCTGGCTGCACACCGGAGACCTCGGCGAGTTCACCGATTCCGGCCGCCTGCGCATCGTCGGCCGCAAGAAGGACATGTTCATCGTCGGCGGCTTCAACGCCTACCCCGCCGAGATCGAGGGCTTCCTGCTCGAGCATCCGGCCATCGCCCAGGCAGCGGTGATCGGGGTGCCCGACGAACGCCTCGGTCAGGTTGGCAAGGCGTTCGTGGTGCTGCGGGACGACGCGGCGCCGCTGTCGGCCGACGACGTCGTCGAGTGGAGTCGCGACCGAATGGCCGGATTCAAGGTGCCGCGGTCTGTACAGTTCCTCGACGAGTTACCCACGAACGCAACGGGCAAGGTCGTCAAGGACCTGCTGCGCTGAGCGTCTGCACGAACCGGAAACAGCGTTTCCGCAGGCGAGTGGGCGCGACTGAGTCGCAGAGACGTCCGGTAGGGTCGTGGCGCTAGCGGAAAAAGAAAACGCCATTCTCTTTTCGTGCAGCCCTGACGAAGAAGACAGGAGGTCGCATGCCGCCCCCCAAGCGAACCTCGTCGGCGCCCGGCGGCGACGACGGGGACGATCCGCAGGACGCGGTTGCGCCGACGTCGTCCGACGACGTGCTGGCCCTGGCCGAGGAGGCCGAAGCCGAAGCCGCTGAAGCCGAGGCGCTCGCCGCCGCGGCCCGCGCCCGTGCCCGCGCGCTGCGACTGCGCAGGGAAGCCGCCGCCGCTGCTGCATCCGCGCCGACCGCCGTGGAACCGGTCCCGGCCGCTGAAGCAAGCGAACCGGCCGATGTCACCGAGCCAGCCGACGAGCCCGTCGCCGTCGAGCCCGTCGCCGACGAAACCACCGTTACCGACGAACCCGCCGCCATTGAGGAACCCGCTTCCGCCTCTCGGCAACGCAGGCTCCGGTTGCCACGGCCGTCGCTGAGGTTGGCCGCTGCCGCGCTCGCGGTCGCGCTCACCATCGGATTCGTGGCCGCGGGTGTCTACATGACGCTGCATCATCAGCGGGTCGTCGCGCAGCAGGAGCGGTCCGCCGAGTTCGCGGCCGCCGCGCGCCAGGGCGTCGTGACCCTCATGTCGCTCGACTTCACCCGGGCCGAGGAAGACGTGCAACGCATCATCGACAACACCACCGGCGACTTCCGCAAGGACTTCGAGGGTCAGGCGGAGATCTTCACCCAGGTCGCCCAGGAATCGAAGGTCATCACCGAGGCGACCGTCAACTCGGTCGCGGTGGCATCGATGACCCAGGACACTGCCACGGTGCTGGTAGCGGTCACGACCAACGTCTCCAACGCCGCCAGCCAGGAGCAGCAGCCCAGGTCGTGGCGGCTCAGCGTCGACGTGGCCCGTGACGCGGGCCAGATCAAGCTGGCGAAGGTGGAATTCGTCCCATGACCGACGAGACACGCGAGAACGTGCCCGACGACCTGACCACCAGCGTCGACGAGCCCGACTCGGCAGCAGTCGAACTCGACGACACCGCCGCCGAGGCGTCGCCCCCCGCCGCCGCCACCTCGCCACGCGCGGGTGGTCTCCGCGGGATCCTCATTCCCGCGGTGCTGGCGACCCTGCTGCTCGCCTCGGCAGCGTTCGCGGCCTGGGTCTACTTCGAGCAGTACCGCCCCGACGACCAGACGAGCAGCACCGTGGCCGCATCGGCCATGGACGCGGCGTCCGAGGGCACGGTTGCGCTGCTGTCGTACTCACCGGAGTCGCTGGATCAGGACTTCGCCACGGCCAAGACGCACCTCACCGGCGAATTCCTCACCTACTACACGCAATTCACCACCGACATCGTCACGCCCGCGGCCAAGCAGAAGGACGTCAAGACCTCGGCGGACGTGGTCCGTTCCGCGGTCTCCGAGATCCAGCCGGACTCCGCCGTCGTGCTGGTCTTCATCAACCAGACGACCACCAGCAAGGAGAACCCCGCTGGCTCGTTCACCGCGAGCAGCGTCAAGGTGGGAATGACCAAGGTCGACGGAAAGTGGCTCATCAACGCGTTCGACCCGGTCTAGGTCTCGCAGTCGATCGGCGACGATCCGATAGCGTGCTGGCCGATGAACCCGACGGCGACTGAACCCTGCGCGATCGTGCCCCTGGACGCGACGGTCGAGCGCGCCGCGCTGTTCTGCGTCGTCGCGGGAGAACCGGCGCTGCTGCGCGTACTCCGGGCCCTGCTCGGCGTTGGGCGCGTGCCGGCCCGGCGGATCGTCGTCGTGGCACAGCCGGAACTGGTCGACGACATCGCCGCGGCCACGGCCGACGCCGGCCTGGCCGAGATCGCAGTGCTCGCAGGCGATGCCACGCGCGTGCAGTGCGTGCGACGCGGGCTCGAGCATCTCGACGCCGGGCCGGACGCGCCGCTGCTGGTACACGACCATCGGTGCCCGCTCGCGTCCGCAACGGTGACCGACCGGGTGCTCGAGGCGCTCGCCGCGGGCCACGCCGTGGTGGCGCCGGTGCTGCCGATGACCGACACCGTGAAGCAGGTCGACGGGACCGGCGCGGTGGTCGACACCATCGACCGCCAGGCACTGCGCACGGCACAGCATCCCCGCGGTTACCGCGCGGCGACGCTCGCATCGCTGTTGAACGAGGACGACGACGAGTTCACCTCGGCGCTGACGTCGGGTACGCCCATCGAGGCCGTGACCGGCGACGGCGACGCCATCACCGCGGACTTGCCGGGCGACGCCGCACTGCTCGACGCCGTCCTGGCCGCACGTTCGACTTAGGCGCCGGTGCCCAGCAGGTGTGCGGCCACGGCGACGTCGTGGGCGAAGGTCACCTTGAAGTTGGTTGCCGCACCCGGGAACACGTGTACGGACACGTCGGTGAATCGCTGGATGCACGCCGACGTGTCGGTCCCGTCGAAGCCCTCGGCCGCTGCCGCCCGGTACGCCGCGAGCAATGGCCGGGCGTGGAACGCCTGGGGCGTCTGCACGCGCACCAGGGCGCCGGGCACCCGACTCGCCCGATCGCCGTCGTCGCGAAAGACGTCGCCGGCGGGCAGGCCGGGGATGGCGCCGCCGAACCGGCGCGCGGTGGCCAGTGCGGCCGCCATCAGATCGGGGCCTGCCAGCGGGCGCGCGGCGTCGTGAACGAGCACCACGTCGACGTCCCCGGACTCGATGTCCGCGGCGAGGTAGTTCAGCACGTTCCACTCGGACCCGTGCCGGGTGTCCCCGCCCTCGACCAGTTCGATTGCGGCCGAATCGACTTCGGCGGCCAGCATGCGTTCTGCGGTGGCGCGTTCGCCGCGGCGGTAGACCAGCACCACCCGGTCCACCCCGGGTGCGGCCGCGACGGCGTTCACCGACCACGACACCATGCTGCGGCCGGCCAACGGGAGGTACGCCTTGTTGCCGTCGGCGCCGACGCGGGTCCCCATGCCCGCCGCCAGCACGACGCCCACGGCGGCGGGCCCGGTGGTCGAACGCATCCGCTCACGGTAGACGGATGTAGCGGCACGGACTCCGACCCGGTACGGTTCCGCCGGTCAGAGAGCAGGTCGAAGGGAGCAGGTCGATGAGCGATCCGCAGCCGCATGTGCCCCGCGCGGCGCGTGCCCACCGGATCCGGCCGATGGCCGGGCGCGACCCACACGAGAACCACCGAGTCGCGACGCCGCTGGAGCTGCTGTTCGACCTCACGTTCGTCATCGCCTTCGGCATCGCCGCGTCCGAACTGGCGCACGCGCTGGCCGCCGGTCACGTCGGCGTTGGGCTGATCGGCTTCTTCTTCTCGACGTTCGCCGTCTGCTGGGCGTGGATCAACTTCACCTCTCGGCATCCCGCCGTTCTTCGCGTCGATCGAGCATGGCGGGCACCTCTCCAACGAGCTGCTGGTCGCCGGCTACGTGGTGATGCGGGTCGCGATGGTGACGCAGTGGTTGCGCGCCGCCCGACAGGATCCTCGGCGGCGGGCCGCCAGCCTCACCTACGCCACGGTCATCACCATCGTGCAGGTCGGCTGGATCGGATCGATCTTCCTGCCCTTCGACGTCACCCTCGGCCTGGCGATGTTCGCGATCCTGGCGCTGGCGGAGATGTCCGGGCCCTGGCTGGCCGAGACCCGCAAGGGTGGCACGCCATGGCACGCCCACCACATCGCCGAGCGCTACGGACTGCTGGCGATCATCGCCCTCGGCGAGGGAGTGGTCGGTACGGTGGCGTCGCTGACCGCCGTCGTCGGCGAGCACGGGTGGACGCCGGACGCCATCCTGCTCGCGGTCGCCGGCACCGCGCTGACCTTCACGATGTGGTGGATCTACTTCGCGATGCCGTCGGCCGACGTCCTGCACGCACATCGTGAGCGGTCGTTCCTCTTCGGTTACCTGCACATCGCCGTGTTCGGCGCGATCGTCGCCACGGGCGCCGGACTGCACACCGCGGCGTACTACGTCGAGGACCACTCCGAACTCGGGTCGACCGGCACGGTGCTGTCGGTCGCGTTGCCGGTCGGGATCTTCGTGCTGCTGGTGCTCGGCCTCTACGCGCTGCTGGTGCGGTCGTTCGACAGGTGGCACGTCGTGCTCGGCCTGCTCACAGTGGCCGTGCTGGCGGCCGCAGTGGTGGCGGCGATGGCCGGCGTCCCGATGACGGCGTGCCTGCTCATCGCATCGCTCGCACCCGCTGTGGGCGTCATCGGCTTCGAGGTGCTCGGACACCGCGAGGCAGGCAGGGCGCCGACCGCCACGACGAGCGGTGAGCCGACTCCCACGTAGATCGTGTTTGGCCGCCACCTCGTGGGTAAGCCCGAGAGAGCGGCGCACTCACGCGTCCGCGGTGAGTCAGACGGGAGTACGACATGCCGAAGACGACCAAGAGCGGGCAGGCGAAGAAGAGCGAACTGCCCAGCACGTTGAAGAAGTCGCCAGAGAAGGCGCAGCGGACGTTCGCCAAGGCGCACGATTCCGCCGCCGAAGAGTACGGCGAGGGGGAGCGCGCACACCGGGTGGCGTTCAGCGCCGTCAAGCACAGCTTCGAGAAGGTCGGCGACCACTGGGAGGCCAAGGACGAGAAGGGCCCCTCGGATCAACGCGCGCGCAGCGGCGGTCCCAACGCCAAGGGCGAGACCGCCGAGGGCGTCGACGCGAATGCCAGCAAGAAGCACCTGATGGACGTCGCGCGGCGGCTCGACGTCGACGGTCGGTCGAAGATGACGAAGGACGAACTCGTCACCGCGATCAAGAAGGCGAACCGCCGGGAGTCGGCCGCAAAGCGGTGAATCGAGCCGGAGCGAAGAGCCGCTGAGTCAGCGCGGCTCGAACGTCTCCAACAGCGAGCGTTCCTGCTCTGCCTTCATCACCCGGCGCGCCTTGCGCCGGGTGATGAGGATGCCGATCACCGCGATCGTCCACACGGCGTACTGGACGGTCCACGCGACGTGGAACGAGTCGAACGAGTAGCCGCCGGAGGCGTCGAGGATCGCGCCCATCGCCTGCATGACCATCAGCGCGGCGAGGAAGCCGCCCATGTTGACCATGCCCTGGGCGGTGCCGAGCGTGGAACTGGGATTGAACGTCCGGGCGAAGTCGAAGCCGACCATCGATCCCGGCCCGCCGACCGAGATGACCACGACCAGCACGACCAGCAGCCACAGTGGTGCCCGCGACGGGAGCGCCAGCACGACGGTCCAGATGATCGCGTTGCTGGCGATGATCAGCAGAACCATCCGGGACCGGCGGTGGGGTAGGCGGCCGGTGATGATGCCGATGACGATGCCTGCCGAGATGGCCGTCAAGACGGAGATCGTCAGCAGCGCTCCCGCCATCGCGGTCGACAGGCCCTGCGCGACGGTCAGGTACGGCACACCCCACATCAGCGCGAAGACCGTGACCGAGAATTGGGTCCCCATGTGGGTGAAGAACCCGAGGCGTGTCCCGGGCCGCAGCCAGACCGTCTTCACGCTCGACAGGGTCGCTCGGACCGTCAGGGCTTCCTTTTCGATCACGCGGCCGTGCGGGGTGTCCTTGATCAACGCGAACGCCAACACCATCGCCAGGACGCCCAGTGCCGTCACCGAGGCGTAGGCCGTCGCCCATCCCGCTCCGGTCAGCAACGCGAGAAACGGGAGTGCCGACAGCACCTGACCGAGTTGCCCGCAGATGCCGGTCAGCTGGGTCAGCAGTGGCACCTGCCTGGTCGGGAACCAGTGCGGCACGAGACGCAACACCGAGATGAACGTGACCGCGTCGCCGAGGCCGACGACGGCGCGGGCACCGATCGCCAGCGGTAGCGACGACGTGAGTGCCAGCGTGATCTGGCCGGTCGCCATGAGAGCCGCACCGGCGACGATGAGCACCCTGGACCCGTACCGGTCGAGCAGGATCCCCGCGGGCACCTGCGCGCAGGCGTAGACCACGACCTGCAGCACCACGAAGGTCGACAGGACACTGGGCCCCGCGGCGAAGCGGTCTGCGGCTTCCAGTCCGGATACGCCCAGCGTCGTGCGGTCGAGAACCGCGACGATGTAGGCGAGAAGACCCGTCGACCAGATGACCCAGGCGCGCACTCGGTCGATCGTCCCGTACCGGTGGGTCCGGGAGCGAATCGATTGCGACGATCGATGATTCTGCACGGTTCGCTGAAACCGTCGGTCGATGACGGAAACGTCAGCACTCCAGGTGGTCAGAGCCTCGCATCGATGACTACAGTCACGGTCGGCATCGTTGCAGACGTCGTCGACGTGTGAGCTATTCGGCAATCGGAGCGAAGGACAGTGGCGGAATACCGACTGGACGACCTGGCTGTCCTGTCAGGCGTGAGCGCGCGCAACATCCGCGCCTACCGCGAGCGTGGACTCCTCGACGCGCCGCAACGGCGGGGTCGTGCCGCGTACTACGGCGACCAGCACCTGGCGCAGTTGCGCGCCATCGCCGGGCTGCTGCAGCGCGGCTTCAGCACCGCGCACATCGCCGAGTTCATCAGGGGCATGCGCGAGGGGCATGACCTCGCAGACGTGCTCGGCATGCACGACGCGATCTTCGGCAGCCCCGCCATCGCCGAGCCGGCAGCCGTCGACATCGATCCGGACGGCGACGAGGCCGCTCGACTCCGGGACCTCGGGCTGGCCGAGGTCGTACCCGGTCGAGTGGTCCTGGCGAACCCCGCGCTGGCCCGGATAGTCCGCCGTTCTCCGGAGCCCGTCGAGTACGTGCGGACGCTGCTGCGACTGGCCGACGCCACCGCCGAACCGGTCGAGCGTCTGGCGACCGCGGTCGTCGAGGAACTCACGGCCGCCGCGATCGACAGGTTCGGTGAGCCACTGGTGCCCGACCACGAGGCGATGGCGGAGTTGCGGCGGGTGATCGCCGACCATAGGGAACTCGCGGAGCAGCTGGTGGCCGATCGGTTCGGGGCGTCGATGCGCAGGCACTCGTCGGCGGCAGTCGAGTGGTACACGACGGACGTGCTGCTGGGCGGCAATTGGGGACCCGACGGTGACGGCCGTGGGTCGTCAGATGCGGGTGCCCGCGGGGTCTCCGCCGAAGCGCTGGGCCAGCCACACCGGGACGATCGCGACGACGGTCAGGGCCGCGGCGACGACGTTGATGACGGGGGCCTGGTTGGGACGGAACAGGTTGCCGAAGATCCAGATCGGCAGGGTCTGGACTGACGGTCCCGCGGTGAACGTGGTGACGACGATCTCGTCGAAGCTCAGGGCGAACGCCAGGATCGCACCGGCGACCAGTGATCCCCGCATCATCGGGAACGTGACGTAGCGGAACGTCTGCCAGGTCGACGCGCCCAGGTCGGCCGACGCATCCTCGAGATGCGTTCCGAGCCGGCGCAACCGGGCCTGGGTGTTGTTGAAGACGATGACGATGCAGAACGTGGCGTGCCCGACGATCACCGTCGCCAGTCCCAGCGTCAGCCCGAGTGCGGAGGTGAACGTCGCATTCAGCGCGATGCCGGTGACGATGCCTGGCAGCGTGATCGGCAGCACCACCAGGAAGCTGATCGTGTTGCGTCCGAAGAAGTCGAACCGCTGCACGGCGAACGCGGCCATGGTGCCCAGGATCAGTGCGATGACCGTGGCGCCCACGCCGACGACTGCGGAGTTCGCCAGCGACGTCCACATGCCCCTGCTGTTCGCGGCATCGCGCCACCACTCGAGGGTGAAGCCGCTCGGCGGGAACGCGAACGAACGCGAGGAGTTGAAGGCGTTGACGACGACCAGAAGCAGTGGCGCATACAGGAATACGAGCACCATCACGGTCCAGGCGCGCAGGCCACCGCGGGCGGAGCGGGACAGCATCAGACGTTCTCCAATGCGCCCGTGCGCCGCATGGCGAGGAGGTAGGCGATGATCGCGACCAGTGGAATCACCGACAGTGCGGCGGCCAACGGCTGGTTGTTCGCGGTCACCAGTTGGCCGTAGATGACGTTGCCGAGCAGTTGGCTCTTGCCGCCGACGATGGTCACCGCGATGTAGTCGCCCAGCGACAGCGAGAACGTGAAGATGGATCCGGCGGCGATGCCGGGGAACACCAGGGGCGCCATGACCATGCGCAACGTCGAGAGGTCGGACGCCCCGAGGTCGGCGCTGGCGTCGACCAGTGAGTTCGGCACCCGGTCGAACGCCGCGAACACCGGGATCACCATGTACGGCAGCCACAGGTAGGTCAGC